>DATKQO010000038.1:0-16602 GCA_035532715.1 Gaiellaceae bacterium
CGCCGAACGCGAGCTCCGCCGCGGGCTCGCCATCCTCGAGCCGAGCGGCGCGCACGGCTACCAGGCGGCGCTGCTCGCGCAGGTGCTCTACGAGCAGGGCCGTCTGCGCGAGGCTGCGCTCCAGGTCGAGGCCGCGGCCGCGGCCGCGGCTCCGGACAACGTCGCCGCGCAGGTGGCCTGGCGCGGCGTGCGGGCGAAGCTCGCCGTGGCGGACTCGCCGGAGCTCGCGCTCGCTCTCGCCCGTGAGGCGGTCGGGCTCGCCGAGACGACCGAGGCGCCGAACCTGCTGGCCGACGCGCTCAGCGACCTCGCCGCCGTGCTGCGAACTGCCGGTGACCCGGATGCGGACGCGTTCACGTTGCGTGCGCTCGAACTCTATGAGCGCAAGGGCAACGCCCCCGCCGCACGGCGCGTAGCCGGTGCGCTCCCGGCCGCGCACTAGGCGGATGCGAAGGGTCGCGCTATGGTCGGGCGACTGACTCGTCGACGGAGGAGGGCACATGCCCAAGGTCCTGAAAGTGAAGGTCAGCGCCGGGCGGACGGGCGTCCCCGCATCGCACTCGAGCGGGTGGGACGCAGCGCTCGACAAGGCGCTCGAGCAGGCGAGCACGAAGCTCGGCGCGGGCTCCTACCGGGTCAACGTCGAGTACTGGGCCGACGTCGAGGTGACGAACCCCGGCCAGATCCTCGGCTACGGGGTGACGCTGACGCGACAGTAGCGGGAGCTAGCCGGAGACGAGCGCGCGCGCGAAATCGCGCGGGTCGAACGGGCGCAGGTCGTCGAGCTGCTCACCGACGCCCATGAGCTTCACCGGGAGGCCGAGCTCGTACGCGATCGGGATCGCCACGCCGCCCTTCGCCGAGCCGTCGAGCTTCGTCAGCGCGACGCCGGTGACCCCTGCGGTCTCTGCGAACAGGCGCGCCTGCTGCAGGCCGTTCTGCCCCGTCGTCGCGTCGACGACGAGCAGCGTCTCGTGGGGCGCGCCGTCGAGCTTCGCCGCGATCACGCGGCGGACTTTCGCGAGCTCCTCCATCAGGTTCGTCTGCGTGTGCAGGCGTCCCGCGGTGTCGACGATCACGACGTCGCGCCCGCGCGCCTGCGCCGCTTCGATCGCGTCGTAGGCGACGGCGGCGGGGTCGCCGCCTTTCGACGAGCCGACGAAGTCCGCGCCTGCGCGCTCCGCCCAGATCTCGAGCTGTTCCTCCGCAGCGGCCCGGAACGTGTCCGCCGCCGCGACGACGACGGAGAGACCGTGCTCGGAGAGCTTCGCCGCGAGCTTGCCGATCGTCGTCGTCTTGCCGGTGCCGTTGACGCCGACGACGAGGATCACGCTCGGCCGTGCCCGCACGTTCAGGATGCCCGGCTCGCCGAGCAACGACGCTGCCTCGTCGGCGAGCGCCTCGCCGAGGTCGCCGAGCTCGCCGCGCGCCTCGAGCCGTCGCACGAGCTCCGCCGTCGCCGTGACTCCGACGTCGGCCTGGATCAGCGCCTCCTCGAGCCGCTCCCACGCAAGCGCGTCCGTCGGGTCGAACGCCGCCGCGGCGATCTGCTCGGTGAGCGCGCGTCGCGACTTCGAGAGAGACTCGCGCAGGCGCGCGAAACGCCCGGCGCGTTCTGCCTCCGGCTCGGGCGCGGCGTCCGCCTCGCCCAGTAGTTGCTGCCAGCTTCGCGCCATCGCGCGGAACGCTAGCTACACGGTCACGTGAACGTCAGCTAGGCGGCGGCGACCGCGAGCAGGAGCTCCGCGGTCTCCTGCGGCTTCGACAGCTGGGGCGAATGGTCGGTGTCGAGCGTGAAGACCTGCCCGCACGGCCTGGCCGCCCACATCTCCCGCTGCTTCGCGATGCCGATCGCGCGATCGCGGAGGCATTCGATGTAGACCCGCGGGATCACGCCCGCGCGCTCCTCGCTGATCGCGACGGGAGCCGCGATCGCCGCGAGGCTCTCCGGCACGCGGCGGGCCGCAGCCGCCCGCGCGTCGTCCTCCGAGCACTCGCCGTAGAACGTCTCCCGCACCGCGGCGTCCTTGATGCGACACGTGCCGGCAGCCTCGTCGACGACCAGGTTCGGGCCGACGAGCGACGTGGAATCGCCGCCGGCGAGCTGGGCGAGCGACTGGCCGTCGCCCGGCAGGAACGCGGTGAGATACACGAGCGTTGCGATCCGGTCCGGGACGAGCTCGGCTGCCTGCGTGACCGACATGCCGCCCATGCTGTGGCCGACGAGCACGACGGGCCCGTCGGCGGCCTCGACGCGGTCGGCGACGAGCCGCGCGTTGGCGTCGAGCGTCATCTCGCCCGCCGGTGCCGGGTTGTCGCCGTGGCCGGGTAGGTCGACCGCATCGACCCGATGGCCCGCGGCCTCGAGCAGCGGCGCGACCTTCTCCCAGACCCGGCCGCTGCCCCACGCACCGTGAACGAGCACGAACGTCGCCATCGGGCTACGCCGCGCTGACGGCCTGCGCCTCTTCGCGCGGCAGCCTGCGCGAGACGATCTGCGAGACGCCGTCGCCGCCCATCGTGACGCCGTAGAGCACGTCGGCGGCTTCCATCGTCCGCTTCTGATGCGTGATCACGACGAACTGCGCCCGGTCGGAGTAGCCGCGCAACAGCTCGACGAAACGACCGATGTTCGTGTCGTCGAGCGCGGCCTCCACCTCGTCGAGCAAGTAGAACGGACACGGCCGCGCGAGGAAGAGCGCGAAGAGGAACGAGATCGCGCCGAGCGACTTCTCGCCGCCGGAGAGGAGCGACAGTCGCTGCACCTTCTTGCCCATGGGGCGCAGGTGAACCTCGATGCCGGGCTGGCTCTCGTCGTCCTCGGGCAGCGTCAACTGCAGGCTTCCCTCACCGCCCGGGAAGAGCGTGCCGGCGACCTCGTGGAAGTGCTTTTGCACGGAGTCGAACGTCTCCGCGAAGCGGCGCTCGACCGTCTCCTTCAGCTCGGCGCTCAGCTTCTCCAGCTCGACGAGGCTCGCCTCGAGATCGGCGCGTTGCGTCGCGAGCTCGTCGAGGCGCAGCTTCTCGGCGTCGTGCTCCTCCTTCGCCAGCGGGTTCACCTGGCCGAGCTGCTCGCGCCTGCGCTCGAGCCGCTCCGCGCGCTCGTGCAGCTCGCCGCGGTCGTCGCCCTCGGCGCGCTCGTCGGTGCCGGTGTGCTCGAGCCGGCGGCGCGCCTCGTCGGCCTCCGCCTCGATGCGCGCGACCTCGACGTCGATCGCCGACGCAGACTCCGACGCGGCCGTCAGCGCCTGGCGCAGCTCGACCTCCGCAGCGCCGAGCCGGCGCAGCTCCTCGCCGAGCCCACCCGTGCGCGCGCCGCCCGCGTCGACCTGCGCACGCAGGGGCGTCTCGAAGCGTACGGCCGCGTCGACCGCCGCGGCGAGCGTCTCGTCGAGCCGCTCCGACGCGGCGAGCACCCGTGCGAGCTGATGCGGGCGTGCCCGGCGGCGGCCGGCGCGGACGGCGGCGTCGACCCGCGCCGCCTCTGCGCTGCGCGCGCGATCTCCTGCTTCGGCCGCCTCCGTCGCGGCGGCGTCCGCTGCCGCGACGAGCGTGCGCGCCTCGGTACGGAGCAGCTCGCCGTCGCCCGTCTCGGATCCCGCGACCGCCCCGCCGCCGAGCCGCACGAGGTCGCGCTCGGCACCCGAGGCCCCCTCTGCCGCGGCCGCGAGCTCGTGGCGCAGCGCGCTCTCCTGCTCGCCGAGCGTGCGCAGCGTCGCGCCGAGCGCCGCCGTGCGTTCGGCCCCGGCCTCGCCGCGCGCGCGGAGCGGCGCCTCGACGACGTCGACCGCGCGGTCGAGCGCTTCGAGCGCCCGCTCGAGCCGGCCGGCCGCCGCGAGCAGCGACTTCAACGTGCCGAGGTCGGCCCGGCGTATCCGCAGGCGCGGCGCCGCCTCCGCGAACGCCGCCTCCGAGGCCGCCGCCGTCTCCTCGGCGGCTGCTGCGGCGCGTTCGGCCATCTGCGCCTGGTCGGAGAGGAGTTTCGCCTCCTCGGCGAGCGCGCGCCGGCGCGCGTCGAGCTCGAGGAGCACAGCCTCGGCCGTCTCGCCGGCGAACCAGAGCTCGCCGCGTTGCGGGTCGTAGCCGTAGCCGTCGCTCGTCACCGCGGGCGCCGCCGACCGGAGCAGCTCGTCCTTCGGGACGACCGGCAGCTCGGCGACGAGCTCGCGCACGTCACGGCCTGCGAGCACGCGCAGCGAGCCGAGCCCGCCGGAGGCCGCACGCTCGAGCAGCTCGAGCGCCGCCTTCGGGTCCTTCGCGACGAGCGCCGAGGCGCGCGGGCCGAGCGCAGCCGCGACTGCGCGCTCCATTCCCGGCTCGACCAAGAGCATCGAGAGCGCGAGCGTCTCTCCCTGCTCGGCGAGCGCGCGCGCGGCCGGCGGGATTCCCTCGCGCTCCGCGAGCGAGCGCTCGAGCGTCGCGAGCCGCTCCTGGGCGGTGAGCGCGCGCTCGGCGAGCGTGTCGCGCTCGTGTGCCGCCTCGCGGGCCGCCGCGCGCGCGTACAGCGCCTGCCGCTCGAGCTCTTCCGGTGAGGGGCCGCCGCGCGCAGCGTCGGCCTCCGCGTCGGCGAGCTCCGCGCTCAGGCGCGCGATGAGACGCGTGGCCGACTCGCGCTGTACCGCGAGCCGCGCCGCACGGCTCCGCAACTCGTAGGACACCGCGAGCGCCGCCTCACGCTTGCCGGCCGCACCCGTCAAGTCCGCTTCGATCGCGCCGCGCTGCACGAGCAGCTCGTCGAGTTGCGCCTGCGCCGCCGTCCGCAGCGCACGCTCCGCCGCGAGCAGACGCGAGAGCGCCTGGCGCGCGCGCTCGGCGCGGGCCTCGCGCTCGACCGCCGCGACACGTGCGGTCTCGGCCGCCTCGAGCGCCGCCCGCTCGAGCTCCGACGTCTCGACGCCCGGGTCGCCCGCGTCCGAGGTCGCGTCCGCGAGCTCCGTGCGCACTCCCTCGAGGAACGCGGTCGACGACTCGCGCCGGATGCCGAGCCGCTCCGCGGCGCTGCGCAGCCGGTAGAGCACCTGCATCGCCTGCTCGCGCTTGCCCGCCGCGTCGGCGAGCTCCTCCTCCGCGCGCCCACGCTCTTCGAGCACGGCCTCGAGCCGCTCCTCGGCAGCGCGCCGTGCGAGCAGGGCGGCTGCACGCCGGCCGCCGGCGTCGTCGAGGCGCGCGTCGAGCGTCTCCAGATCGAGCTCCGCGATGCGCGCGCGCAGCTTGGCGATCTCGCCGCGCAGCTTCTCGGCACGCTCGGCCGCCGTCGCCTGGAGGGCGAGCGGGCGCAAGCGCTTGCGCACCTCCTCTTCGAGGTCGCGGGCACGCTCGACCTGCACCGCGACGCGCGACAGCTTGAGCTCCGCGCGGTGGCGGCGCGCCTTGAAGCGGCCGAGGCCCGCCGCCTCCTCGATGAGCGCGCGCCGCTCTTCCGGCTTGGACGCGAGGATCGCCTCGACCTTGCCCTGCCCGATGATCGAGTGCATGCCCTGGCCGAGACCGAGGTCGGCGAGCAGCTCGATCAGATCGAGCCGGCGCACGGCCGTACGGTTCAGGAGGTACTGCCCCTCCCCGCCGCGGTGCAGGCGGCGCGCGACCGAGAGCTCCGAGTACTCGAACTCGCCCGCGCCGTCCTGGTTGTCGAAGAGCAGCTCGACCTCGCAGAAGTCGGCCGCGCCCCGGTTCGCGGCGCCCGCGAAGAGCACGTCGTCCGGCTTCTCCGCGCGCAGCTCGTTCGGGCTGAGCGACCCGGCGGCCCAGCGGATCGCGTCGGCGACGTTCGACTTGCCGGAGCCGTTCGGACCGACGATCACGCCGACGCCCGGCTCGAGGCGGACCTCGACCGGGTCGGGAAACGACTTGAAACCACGGATTTTCACGGCACGGAGATGCACGTGTTCCGCAGGCTATCGGGACGGACGGACGACTACTCGGAGGGGGTCGCGACCGAGCTCTCGGCTGCCTACCCCTGCGCGATCGTCTCGAGCGCCCCGCGCGCCGCTTCCTGTTCTGCGGCCTTCTTCGAGCGGCCCGCGCCGACGCCGAGCTCCTCGCCGTCCACGACCGCGGCGCACGTGAAATGCCGCTCGTGCGGCGGCCCCTCGGCCGAGAGCACGATGTACGCGACCTGCCGGCCGGTACGGGCGAGTGCCTCCTGCAGCTCCGTCTTGTGGTCGACGTGAGTGTTGAGCGCGTACTCGATCCGGCTCGCGAACGCGCCGACGACGGCGTCCTCGATCGGGGCGAAGCCGTGCTCGAGGAAGAGCGCGCCGAGCGCCGCCTCGAGGAGTGCCGCGAGCACGTTCCGGTTGCGCGCGAGCCGCTCCAGCTCGTCGGCCTGGAGGCCGTCGTTGTGCGCGACGAGCCGCCGGCCGAGATCGAGCTCGCGTGCGACGACGGCGCAGCTCGCGCGCGAGACGACGTGCGAGCGGATCTTCGCCAGCCGTCCCTCCGAGAAGTCCGGATAGCGGGCGTAGAGCTCGTGGGCCACCGCGAGCTCGAGCACGCTGTCACCGAGAAACTCGAGGCGCTCGTACGACTGGATGCGCTCGGCCGCCCACGACGCGTGGGTGAACGCAGTTGCCGCCCGCGCGGGCGGCAACTCGTCGATCAGCACCGCGAGCCGTCGGCCGGCCGTCTCGCCGCTACTGGTGCGACGAGACGTAGTCGACAGCCTGGCCGACAGTCGTGATCTTCTGTGCGTCCTCGTCCGAGATCTTGATCCCGAACTGATCCTCGAGCTCCATGATCAGCTCGACGAGGTCGAGCGAATCGGCGTCGAGATCCTCCTGGAACGAGGCCTCTTCCGTGATGTCGCCCTCTTCGATTCCGAGCTGTTCCGTCAGGACTTCCTTGACCCGCTCGAAGACTTCCTCGCGCGACGCTGCCATGTCACCTCATTTGTATATGGGGGCTGAAAATCCGGCCGATCATACAGTCTCGGCCTGCTGGGGCAGTCGTGCTGCGAGCCGGCCGACGACATCGTGGTCGACGCCGCGGGCGGCGAGCCGGATCGCATTGGCGATCGCCGTGCGCGAGGAGTTGCCGTGCGCGATCACCGCGAGGCCGCGCAGGCCGAGCAGATAGGCGCCGCCGTACGTGTCGGGATCGAGGCGGTGGCGCAGCCGGCGCGCCGCCGGACGGATCAAGAGGCCGCCGAGCTTGCCGCCGGGCGTCGCGGTGATCTCCTCCCGGAGCGCGTCCAAGAGCGTCCGGATCGTGCCCTCGATCGCCTTCAGCGCGACGTTCCCGGTGAAGCCGTCGGTGACGACGACGTCGGCGGCGCCCTGCAGGATGTCGCGCCCCTCCGTGTTGCCGGCGAAGTTCAGGTCGCTCGCCGCAAGGAGCGCGTGCGCCTCAAGCGTGAGCTGGTTCCCTTTTTCCGCCTCCTCCCCGATCGAGAGGAGGCGCACCTCCGGGTTCGCGACGCCGAGGATCTCCTGCGCGAAGACCGCGCCCATCGTCGCGAACTGGAGCAGGTGCTCCGGCCGCGCATCGGCGTTGGCGCCCGCGTCGATGAGGACGCACGGCCCGCGCCTGCTCGGGATCGGCACCGCGATCGCGGGCCGCATGACGCCGGGAAGCCGGCGCAGCTCGAGCAGGCCGGCGG
Source organism: Gaiellaceae bacterium (assembly GCA_035532715.1). GTDB lineage: Bacteria > Actinomycetota > Thermoleophilia > Gaiellales > Gaiellaceae > Palsa-739. Next base: position 7,598 of record DATKQO010000038.1, read on the forward strand.
CGAGCATCGCGCCGGTGTTCCCGGCGGAGACGACCGCGTCGGCCTCGCCCTCGGCGACGGAACGGACGGACGCGACGAGCGAGCTGCCGGGCTTCGCCCGCACGGCCTCCGCCGGCTTCTCGTGCATGCCGATCTCCTCGCTGGTCTCGCGGTGCTCGAGCCCGTGCGTCTCGAGCCCGGCTCCGCCGAAGAGAACCGGCTCGATGCCGCGGCCGCGCGCTTCGAGGGCTCCCGCGACGATCTCGGCGGCGCCGCGATCGCCTCCCATCGCGTCGACCGCGATCCTCGCCACGACCCGGCCCTAGGGGGCGTCGATGCGCAAGGGCTCGACCTCGCGGCCCTTGTACGTGCCGCAGGTCGGGCAGAGGTGATGCGGGCGCTTCGGCTGTCCGCATGTGGGGCAGACGTTGACCTTCGCCGCGACGATCGCGTGCGTCGCGCGGCGCTTGTCGCGGCGCGATTTCGAGGTTTTGCGCTTGGGGACAGCCATGATCGGCGGCCAGTATAGCCACGGCGCGGAGAACGCCCGGCTGCGGGTACGGTCGGGGCATGGACACACGCACATTGGGACAAGGGCTCGAGGTCTCCGCACAGGGCCTCGGCTGCATGGGAATGTCGGCCTGGTACGGCGAGATCGACCTCGAGGAGTCCGTCGCCGCGATCCACCGGGCCCTCGACCTCGGGGTGAACTTCCTCGACACAGCGGATATCTACGGCAACGGCGAGAACGAGAAGCTCGTCGGCGGCGCGATCGCCGGCCGGCGCGACGAGGTCGTCCTCGCAACGAAGTTCGGCAACGTCTTCAAGGACGGGCAGCGCGCAATCAACGGGCGGCCGGAGTATGTGCGGGAGGCGATCGAAGCGTCGCTCCAGCGCCTCGGGCTCGACTACGTCGACCTCTACTACCAGCACCGCGTCGACAAGACCGTGCCGATCGAGGAGACCGTCGGCGCGATGGCGGAGCTCGTCGCCGAGGGCAAGGTGCGCCACCTCGGGCTGTCGGAGGCGGCGCCGGACACGATCCGGCGGGCGCACGCCGTGCATCCGATCACGGCGCTCCAGTCCGAGTACTCGCTCTGGTCGCGCGACCCGGAGGACGGGATCCTCGCGACGACCCGCGAGCTCGGGATCGGGTTCGTCGCCTACAGCCCGCTCGGGCGCGGCTTCCTCACGGGGCGGTTCCGGTCGCCGGACGACTTCGCCGACGACGACTTCCGCAAGCACCATCCGCGCTTCCAGGGCGAGAGCTTCCAGCGGAACCTCGACCTCGTCGAGCGGGTCGAGGAGATCGCCGCCGGGAAGGGCGTCACGGCAGGCCAGCTCGCCCTCGCCTGGGTGCTCGCCCAGGGCGACGACATCGTCCCGATCCCGGGCACGAAGCGGCGGAGCTACCTCGAGGAGAACATCGCCGCCTCCGACGTCGAGCTGACCGGGGCCGACCTCGCGCGGATCGACGAGGTGTTCCCGCGCGGCGTCGCCTCGGGCGACCGGTACGCGGACATGTCGGCGATCGACGCCGGCTAGCTCGAGGCGTCGTCGGCGCGGAGCGCCTCGAGGGCGGCCCAGCGCGAATCCCGGCCGGGCTCCTCGTGGACGTGCGGCTCGATGTTCAGGTCCTTGCCGCAGGCCGGGCAGAGGCCCGCGCAGTCGGTCCGGCAGAGGATCTTGTCGGGGAGCGCGAGCGCGAGCGCGTCGCGGGCCCACGCCGACAACTCGAGCGCCTCGTCGCCGACGTAGGGCGAGCGCAGCTCCTCGTCGGCTGCCTTCGTCGCGTGATACTCGCGCGCCCTGATCGCCGGCTCGAGCACGGCATCGGCGAGACAGCGGAAGCACGGCCCCTGCAGCCGGACGCGGAACGAGAGCTCGTACACGCTCCCCGTCGCGGCCTTCGTGACGGTCAGCCGCGCCGGCACGGTGGACGGGACCGGCACGTACTCCTGGCCGCCGAGCACAAGCGGCTCGAGGTCGATGTCGACGGGGCCCTCGAACTGCTCGCCGGTGCGGAGCTTGAGGTGGCGGAGGCTGAAGGTGGTCACGGGACCACCGTAGCGCGGCTGTCCAGCGTGCTCGGAAGGCGGGGCCCGGCGCGAACGCCGGGCCCCGCCGCCTGTCACGGAAGGTAGTTGAGCGTCTCCGGCAGCGGTCCCGCGATCGGCGTCTCGAAGAACGGCGACGGCCCGTCCGGGTCGATCGTCGTCGCGCCGCCGCTGCCGAGGAACGTGGCGATCTGCTGCTGCGCCGCGACGGCGAACTGCGCCTCCGCGGGAACGAAGATGTTGCTCAGGAACGTGTGCGGGTCCTTGCGGGTGTAGCCCGGCACGCGGGCGAAGGCGAGATCGTTGCGGAAGTACGTCGCCCGGTCCTCGAGACCGCCGGCGCGGATGAGCGCCGACGCAGTCGGGTTCGGCACGGTCTCGTCACCCTTCGCGAACTGCACGATGATCGACTTCGCAGGCACCCCCGGGAGCGGCTGCATCCGGATGTGCGAGGCGAACGCCACCGGATCGGCCGGCGCCTGCGCCCAGATCTGCTGGTCGATGTAGTTCTGGATGGCGTCGGCCCCCGGGACGGTGTCGACCTCGATCGACTGCCCGCTCAACGGCATGTCCTCGTTGAAGTTCGTGACGAACGGATCGGGGACGGGATTGTTGTAGAGCGACGGAACTCGGGAGAGGAGCGCGAGGCCGACGAGCGGACGGAAGGCCGGCGAGAGCCGTGCGATCTCCGAGATCGAGCCGCCGGGGACGTTCACGACGCCGGCGTGCACGTCGGGCTCGACGGCCATGAACGTCGTGCCGTAGATGCCGCCGAACGACTGGCCGAAGTAGGTGATCTTCGAGGCGTTGAGGTCGGGCACGCCGTCGCCGTTCACGTCGATGCCGACCTGGATCTCGCGCACGAGCTGCATGAGGTCGATCACCGTCTGGCGCAGGCCGTCTCGGTTGCCGACCGCGGTGAACGGCGGTGCGGCGTTGACGCCCTCGGTCGACTCGATCGTCCCGTTGCCGTCCTGGTCGATGCCGCGGCCCCCGGCAGAGAACGTCACCGGCGGTCCGTCGGTGCGCGTCACGGTCATCGTGCCGCGCGGGCCGCCGCCGTGTCCGACGACGTTGATCGCGATCGTGGCGATGCCGTTTCGGGCCATCGTCGACGCGGTCGTGATCGGGAAGCCCTGCTTCGAGTCGGTGAACCCGTGGCCGACGATCGCGACGGGCCAGCCTCCCGCAGGCTCGGGACCCGACGGCAGGTAGAGGTTGAAGTAGAGCGTGTTCGTCCCCTGCGGCACAGGCGTGCTGAAGAAGCCCGTTCCGATCGCCGGAATGACCTGCTGCGCGTTCTCATAGTCCGGCGACGAGAAGCTGCCGTAGGCCGCGGTGCCGATCGCGCCGGGGAACACGGGCACTGCTGCGAACGGCAGCGCCGAATCGACGAACGCCGACGTCCCCACCTGCCGGTGGAACGTGACGCTCGTGATGTTCGCGAAGTTGAACACGGCGCGCTCCCCCGACGAGCCGATCGCGAACGTCGCCGGTGCAGGCTCCGAGGCGTCGATCTGCCGGCGCACCTTCTCGAGCAGCGACGTGATGCTCTGCGTCGTGAACAGGCTCGCCGCAACGATCTGGCTCGGCAAGATCTGCGCGAGGTGCAAGGCGACGACGAGACTTCCGCGGTAGAACGCCGCGCCGGAGTCGTGCGGTACGCCGGCGAGGTTGAACGGGGCCAGATCGCTCCCGTCGGCGGCCTTCACGCCGTTCGTGACGACGAGCAGATACGGCGTGTCCTGCGCGAGGTACGTGCCCGGATTGCCGTGCAGCGTGTTCGTCGCGGGCGTCCAGACGAGCCGGTCGAGCGCAACGTGGTTGCCGAACGGATCGACGAGGAACACGGTGCTGGGAGACACCGTGGACAGGTCGATCGGCCCACTGAAGGGGATCGACACCCGCGCATCGACGTTGAACCCGTCGAGCGAGTCGAGCACGTCGATGTCGGCGCAGTCGGAGACGTAGATCGCGCAGTTGGGCTTCGGCAGCGCGACCCGGAGGCCGGTGCTCTGCGTGAGGTCGACCTTCGTGTCGAGATTCGTCGGAAACGGCTGGCCCGCCTGCACGGTCGCCGAGGCGAGCGACGGCGAGATACAGAGCAGCGCGAAGAAGACCAGGGCGGCACGAATGACCGGCGGCATCTACTTCCTCCCTACGTCGTGGCTGCCGCTGACGCTATTCCTCCCCGGGGAGGCTCGTCAACCGTTCAGACGGCGATCCGGGGCAGCTCGGAGAGCCGCGGCACCGGGCGGGGGAACTCGAGGATCTGCGCGTCCTTGCGGCGGATGTACGGCGCGAGCGACTCCGCGATCGGCTCGGCGGCCGCGCGCGGCCCGCGCCCGAACACGAGCAGCGCGACCGACGAGAGGATCACGAGCCCGGCCGCGAGCTCCTTGCCGCCGACCCGCTCGCCGACGAGCGCCCAGCCGAGGAACACCGCGACCGCGGGGTTCACGTAGGCGTACGTCGAGAGAAGCGAGGACGGGGCGTTCTTGAGCAGCCAGGCGTACGCCGTGAACGCAAGCAGCGACCCGAAGACGATGAGGAACGCGACGGCGCCGAGCGACGCCGCCGAGATCCGACCGGGGTGGACGCGGGAGAGCTCGCCCGTTGCGATCCCGGCCACCGCGAGCAGCCCACCGGCGCAGAGCATCTGCAACGACGCGCTGACGAGCGGCGCACGCGGCAGCGGCGCGACGCGCGCGTAGACCGAGCCGGCCGCCCAGGCGAGCGACGCGACGAGGATCACGGCCGCGCCGGCCGCGTCGAGAGAGCCGCTCGGCCCGACGAGAAGCGCGACGCCGACGAGCCCGATCGAGATCCCGGCCACGGCGCCGAAGCCGAGCCGCACGCCGAAGAACACGCGGTCGAGCACCGCGATGAAAACCGGCACCGTGGCGACGAGGAGCGCCGCCATCCCGGAGGGGACGCGCAGCTCGGCCCAGGCGACGCCGCCCGTGTCGACGACGAGCAGCAGCCCGCCCACCGTCGCGGCGGCGCCCCACTCGCGCCGTCCGGGGCGCGCGGCCGCAAGCTCGCCGCGCCAGGCCGTCCACCCGTAGAGGAGCGCCCCGGCGATGAGGAAGCGCACCGAGAGCATGAGAAACGGCGGCAGCGTCCGGTTCGCCACGGCGATGGCGAGATACGTCGATCCCCAGACGAGATAGACCGTGACGAGCGCGACTGCGAGCCTCATGCCCTTCACAGTGCCTCGGTTGATCGATTAGCACCAATCGAGTTATGATTTGTATCGATCATGAAATCTGATGGATGGAGAGGCGTCGAGCTGCGCCACCTCGCCGCACTCGAGGCGGTCGGCCGGCACCGGTCATTCCACGCGGCGGCGCGCGAGCTCGGCTACACCCAGTCGGCGGTCAGCCAGCAGATCGCGCAGCTCGAGCGCGTCGTCGGCCAGCGCCTCGTCGACCGGCCGGGCGGCCCGCGCCGCGTCGACCTCACCGACGCCGGCCGCCTCCTGCTCCGCCACGCCGACGCGATCGTCGCGCAGATCGACGCCGCGCAGGCCGACATGGCCGCGCTCGCGGAGGGGGCGGCGGGCCCGTTGCGGATCGGCATCTACCAGAGCGTCGGCGCGCGCATCCTCCCCGCCCTCCTGCGGCGGTTCCGCGAAGCGTGGCCCCGCGTCGAGGTGCAGGTGCGCGAGGAGACCGACGCGGCCGACCTGCTCCGGCTGCTCGAGCACGGCGAGCTCGACCTGACGTTCGCCGACCTGCCGCTCCCCGAAGGGCCGTTCGAGTCGAACGAGGTTCTGCGCGACCCCTATGTCCTGCTCGTCCCCGCAGGCTCTGAGCTCGCGAGCCGCGAGTCGGCGCCGCCGCTCCGCGACCTGGCCGGCGTCCCGCTCATCGGCTGGCGCAGCACGGGCGAGCCGGAGACGTATCTGCGCGGACGCGTGCCCGACCTCAACGTCGTCTTCCGCACCGACGACAACGGCACCCTGCTCGGTCTCGTCGCGGAAGGGCTCGGCCTCGCAGTCGTGCCGCGCCTCGTCGTCAACCCGCGCAACCCGTCGTTCACCGCGTTGTCGTTCGGCACGCGCATCCCGCCGCGCGACATCGCGATCGTCTGGCACCGCGACCGTTACCGCTCGGCCGCAGCACAGGCGTTCGCCGAGCTCGCCCGCGACATGGGCGCCGAATACGTCGCCGCTAGCGAATCGTCAAGCGCGTCGGCGGCCAGTACGTCGCGACGACCGGCCCGATGAACGCCGACCGCGGCACGGGGCCCCACGCGCGCGAGTCGCACGAGCCGATCCGGTTGTCGCCCATGACGAAGTACTGCTTCGGGCCGAGCTTCGGCCACGTGTGCGTGACCGAGTCGCGGTAGGACAACGTGAGATACGGCTCGGAGAGCTTGCGGCCGTTGAGATAGAAGTAGCCGTCCTTCTCGGAGACGACGTCGCCCGGGATGCCGATCACGCGCTTCAGGAACGTGCCGCCCTCGCTGCACTTGACCTTCGCTTCCGGCGGCGCGTTGAAGACGGCGATCTCGCCGCGGTGCGGGTCGCGGAAGCGGTAGACGATCTTCGCGACGAGAACCCGGTCGTTGAACGTCGCCGTGCAACCCTCGGTGGGACGCGCGCAGAGCAGCGTCGGCTCCATGGACGACGTCGGCACGCGAAACGGCTGCGCGATCTCGACCTCGAACACGAGCACGAACACACCCGCGACGACGAGCGTCACGACCCAGTCGACGATCTTTCCTCGGCGCGAGTGCAGCGTCTTAATAGCCGAGGTCGTCGCCGGAGCCGTCGCTCGGGCCGATACCCGCGACGACCGTCTCCTGCGAACGCTCGTGCAACCGCTCGCGGCCGCGCTTCACCGCGGAGAGGAACTTGTCGAGATTGACCTCGAGCGTCGAGAGGATGCCGTCGGCCCAGTCCTCCATCTCGAGTCGCGTCTCGCGCGCCTGCCGGCGCGCGTCGTCGACGATGTCCTGCGCCTGGTGCTCGGCGATCTTCACGATCTCGGTCTGCGACGCCTCGCGCACCGCCTGCTCGCGCGCTTCGGCGAGCAGCCGGTCGACCTCGCGCTTCGCCTCGGCGAGCATCTCCTGGCGCTCCTTCACGATCCAGCGCGCCTGCTTGATCTCTTCCGGAATCGTCGCCCGCATCTGGTCGAGGATGTCGTAGATCTCCTCGCGGTCGATGCGCACCTGGTCGGTGAGAGGGACGGCCTTCGCGTTGTGCACGAGGTCGTCGAGCTTGTCGATCAGAACGAGTACGTCCATGGGCCCAATATAGGCCACCGGGGCCTAGGCTCGGGATTTCGGCGGGCGCGCTTCGAACCCTTCTACCGGACGGGGCCGAACGGGGCCTCGGAAGCGTGCGCCCGCTCCAGGAGCCACCGGTGCACCTCGGGGACCCTGTGCGCCTCGAGGGTGAGGTGCCCGTCCTCGCCGCTCAGGCGCGCGTCGACGCCCGGGATCCGGGCTGTGAGCCAGCGGCCGTGTGCGGGCGGCACGAAGAGGTCGTGGTCGCCGTGCCAGAGGAGAAGCGGCACGCCGATGTCCACCGGGTCGAACCCCCACGGCGCCGCGAACGCGAGGTCGTCGTCGACCCAGCCCTCGATGCCCGGCGCGAGTGCGTCGCGCGAAGACTCGACGATGTACGCGGCGTACGCGCCGGTGAGGGCGGCCGCGTCCACCGGTGTCAGGAGCGGACCGAGCACGGCGAGCACGTGTTCGGCGTCGGCGGCGCGCAGGTCGGCCGCCTCACGCTCGAGCAACTGCTCGAGCACGTCACGTCCCGCAAGCGTCGCGTTGAACTCGACGATGTTCGACTCCCCCATGCCGTCGATCCAGTCGAGCCCGTCCGCGTCGAACGGCGCGACGGCGGCGAGGCTCGCGGCCGCCGCGATCCGATCGGGGAGCAGTGCGGCGCACGCGAGCACGTGCGGCCCTCCTCCGGAGATGCCCCAGCTCGCGCAACGCTCGATGCCGAGCGCGTCGAGGATCGCCTCGACGTCACGCGCGGCGTCGCCGACACTGCGGCCGGGCGACGGGCTCGAGCCGCCGTAGCCCGGCCGGTCGTATCCGAGCAGGCGGATCCCCTGCGCGCGCGCATCCTCGACGTGCGGCGGGAAAAGCGAGCCGTTGGACGGTGAGCCGTGGTGCATCAGCACGGGGAACCCGTTCGGATCCCCGCCCTCGTGGACGTGAAGGGTGCGCCCGTCCGGTGTCGTGACGTTCATTCGCCCGGGTTCTCCGGCGTGCCCGGGCGGCCGTCCGGAAAGAGCTCCTTGAAGCGGCGTGCGACCGGCTCGGGGACGAGCTCGGAGACGTCGCCGCCGAATGCTGCGATCTCCTTCACGCCGCTCGAAGAGACGAAGCTCACCTGCGGGCTCGCCATCACGTACATCGTCTCGATGTCCGGCGCGAGGTGACGGTTGAGCTGGTTCATCTGGAACTCCCACTCGAAGTCGGACATGACCCGGAGTCCCTTGACGATCGCCTTCGCATCCCACTTGTGGGCGAAGTCGACGACGAGCTCGCGAAAGACGTCGATCTCGACGTTCGGGAGGTGTGCGAGCGCGTCGTGCAGGAACGCGACGCGCTCGTCGATCGAGAACATCGGCTGCTTGTGGTGCGGGCTGCCGACGACGCCGACGACGACGCGGTCGAAGATGCCGGCGGCGCGGCCGATCACGTCGAGGTGCCCGTTCGTCACGGGGTCGTAGGAGCCCGGGCAGATCGCGGTGATCACGCCGCGGCCCCGAACACGGTCACCCGGGCCTGGCCGTACTTGCGGCTCGTGCGTTGCGGCAGCGGCAGCTCCGGCTCGACGCGAGCGTCCGTCTCGACGACGAGGACGCCGTCGTCGGCGAGCACGGACGGGAGATAGCGGGCGAGCTGGGGCTGGAGGTCGAGGTACATGCCGTAGGGCGGGTCGACGAGGACGAGATCGTACTTCCTCCCGGCGCTCGCTTCCTGCGCGAGGGCGCT
>DATKQO010000039.1:0-14915 GCA_035532715.1 Gaiellaceae bacterium
GATCGCGGCGCTGATCGCCAACGACGAGGCGCCGCTCGAAGAAGCCGTCGCGAACGCGATGCAGCGGCTCGAGGGCGCGTACTCGATCGTCGCGCTCTCGGAGGGCAAGCTCGTCGCATTCCGCGACCCGCACGGCTTCCGTCCACTCGTGCTCGGGCGTATCCACGGGGCTGGAGGCGTCGGCGGCCAGGTCGCCGAAGCCGGGCCGGAAGACCGGGCCACTGAAGGCAGCCCGGGGGACTGGGTCGTCGCGTCAGAGACGTGCGCGCTCGATCTCGTCGGCGCCGACTTCGTGCGGGAGGTCGAGCGCGGCGAGGCGGTCGTCATCGACGAAGACGGGCTACGCAGCGTGCAGGCTGTCGAGCCCGCGACTCCGGGAGCGCTCTGCATCTTCGAGTTCTTCTATCTCGCGCGGCCCGACACGATGCTCTCCGGCATCGAGGTGCACGGCGCACGTGTGCGCATGGGCGAGCGCCTCGCGCAGGAGGCCCCGGCGGACGTCGACCTCGTGCTGCCGATCCCCGACTCGGGAACGCCTGCAGCGATCGGCTTCTCGCGGGCGCTCGGCATCCCGTTCAGCGAAGGACTGATCAAGAACCGCTACGTCGGGCGCACGTTCATCCAGCCGGATCAGGAGCTCCGCCGGCAGGGCATCAAGCTCAAGTTCAATCCGCTCGCCGAGGTCGCCGGCAAGCGCGTCGCGGTCGTCGACGACTCGATCGTGCGCGGCAACACGACGCGCCAGATCGTGCAGATGCTCTTCGACGCCGGCGCTGTCGAGGTTCACGTCCGCATTTCGTCGCCGCCCGTCGTCGGACAATGCTTCTACGGCATCGACCTCGCGGATCCCGACGAGCTGATCGCGAACAACAAGTCGGTGGAAGAGGTGCGCGAGTACATCGGCGCCACGTCGCTCGCGTATATCTCGCACGACGGCCTCGTCGAGTCGACGAGGCGGCCCGAGTCGGAGCTCTGCCGCGCCTGTCTCACGGGCGACTATCCGACGGCCGTGCCCGTCGAGCAGGCGAAGCTCCGCTACGAGCCCGTGTAGGTCGTCTGGGAGCCACGCGATCGGCGGCGGGCACCCCAGACGCCGCAAACGGGTTACTGCTCCAGGACGCGGCTCGCCTTCGCGATGCCGCGGCTCAGGATGTAGCCGATCGTGAGCCACGTGAAGAGCGTGGCGAAGCTCGCAGCGCCGAAGAGGTTGCTCGCCGCCCAGATGATTGCGAGCACGATCACCGCGAAGAGATAGACGGCGAGCTCCGCGTTGCCGGGCACGGGCAGGATCGCGCCGGTCGTCGCCGTGCGGCCGAGACCCGTGTACGGCTGGGCGGGCGGCGGAGTCACGGGCGGCTCGGGGGGCATCGTGGACATCGAGTGCTCCTTCTGTTCAGGCCGCGAGGGCCGGGACGTGAACGATCTCGAGCTTCATTCCATCCGGATCGAAGAAGAACACCGCGTAATACCCCGGTGTGTACGTGTACTCCTGCGGCTCGCTCTCGATCTCGGCCCCCGCAGAGCGGAGCCAGTCGGAACGCTCGTCGACGACGCCGCGCGACATCGCCTCGAATGCGAGATGGTGCAGTCCCGGCGAGTAGCGGTCGTAGACGGCGGACGCCGACTGTGCCTCACGGAGGCCGATCTGCGTCTCGTGGCCGAGCAGATACCAGATGGTCTCGCCGCGCTCGCCCTCGACCTCGCTGATCCCGTGCCAGCCGAGCGGGCCGAGCAACTCACGGTAGAACGGCAGGCTGCGCTCTATCGAGGAGACGACAAGGTCGACGTGATGGACGCCGCCGGAGCGCATAGATCCAACCGAAGTTCGTCACGCGGGGTTGGAGTCCTCGTACCATGCGGCGCCGGTGCATCTCTTCCACTACCACCTTGTGACGAGCCGCGTCCGCGAGGTCGAGGCGCGGTACATCGGGAAGCTCGGCTTCGATCTCGTCGCGCGGCACGGCCGGATCGGCGAAGAACTGACCTCGTACGAGCCCGGAGTCTCGTGGGGCGAGCTCGACGCGCTCGGCTTCAAGCTGCGCCTCTCCGAGCTCGAGCGTGGAGCGGTCAACGTCGTCGTACAGCCGGGGCAATGGCCACTCCCGCGCGTCGACCATCTGGGGCTCGCACTCGACGACGACGAGTTCGACCGGGCGCTCGAGCGGGCCGACGAGGCCGACCTGCGCGTGCAGGAACACGGCGGCAGGCGGACGTTCGTGTCGACGAACGCCGGCTACCGGCTCGAGCTGCATCCGCCGCGCGACTGGCTCGACGACCTGCTCGAGCACGGCGACCGTCTCCGCCTCTCCGAGTTGCATCTGAAAGCGGACGACCCGGAGACGAAGGCGCGTGCGCTCGCCGACCTGCTCGATTGCGAGCAGAACGGCGCCGACGTCGAGATCGGCGAGACACTCGTCCGCTTCGTGCCGGGCGGGCCGCAGGGGCGGCCCGAGCTGTACGGCGAGCTCTTCGCCTGACGGACGAGCGGCAGCACATCGCAGACCTGCCGCCCGCGCCCGCTGCGCGAGCCGGTACGTCCCCGGCGAGACGCTCTGCCTCGAGGAGCTCGAGCCTGAGCGGCGTGCCGACGTCGCGATCGAGAACACTGATCCCGACCGGCCGCAGCTGCTTCGATAGGACACGTCCGGTGGCAGCCACGAGACGTGTCCGCGCGGGCGACCGAGGCCGCGTGCCCACACCTTTCCGACCGAACGAACACGTCCTCTCGTCCCACGTCCGGTGGCAGGCACCAAGACATGGCCCGCTTGGGCGCAGCTGCTGGGTGGGCCCGGTCATCTGCCCGCCCTCGTAGACTGACCTCCTTGAGCGAGAAGGCCCGCACGTACGACGCCGCCGGTGTCTCGCTCGCCACGGCCGACGCCGTCGTCGAGCGGCTCCGCGCCGCCGTCGAATCCACCGGAGCGACCGGCTTCGGCCGCTTCGCCGGCCTCTACCCGCTCGACGAGCGCCGCTTCCTCGCCGCCTCGACCGACAGCGTCGGCTCGAAGCTGCTCCTCCAGCGCCGCGCCGGGAAGCTGCGCTGGGGCGGGATGGACCTCGCCGCGCACTGCATCAACGACGTCCTCTGCAGCGGCGCCGAGCCGCTCTTTCTCCTCGACTACGTGGCCGCAGAGCACATCGAGCTCGAGCAGGTCGCCGACCTCGTCGAGGGCGCAGCCGAGGTGTGCCGCGCCGCGGGCTGCATGCTGATCGGCGGCGAGACGGCCGAGCTACCCGGCGTCTACCGCGAGGACGAGCTCGACTTCGCGGGCACGTGCGTCGGTCTCGTCGACCGCGAAAACGTGATCGACGGCTCGCGCTGCGCACCCGGCGACGTCGTGATCGGCTTCGCCTCGAACGGCATCCACACGAACGGCTTCTCGCTCGTGCGCGCGCTCGTCGGCGACGACGACTTCGACGCCGACCTCCTGCTCGCGCCCCACCGGCTCTATCTCGACGCGGTACGCGCGCTCCGCGCGGCCGCCGACGTGAAGGCGCTCGCGCATGTCACGGGCGGCGGCATCCAGGGCAATCTGTCGCGCGTCCTCCCGGCCGGCGTGCAGGCGCAGATCGACTGGGACGCGTGGGAGCGCCCCGAGGTGTTCCACTGGCTGGCGGAGCAGGGCGTCGAAGAAGCCGAGGCGCGCCGCGTCTTCAACCTCGGCATCGGCATGTGCGGCGTCGTCGCCGAGGCCCCGGCCGGCTCGACGGTGATCGGAACGCTCACGTGATCGGCGTGCTCGTCAGCGGTACCGGCACGAACCTGCAGGCGCTGCTCGATGCGGCGCTCCCGGTCGTCGCGATCGGGAGCAACCGCGCCGACGCTCCGGCGCTCGCACGCGCCGGCACGATCGCGACAGCGGCGTTCGAGCTCGCCGACTACCCCGACCGCAGCGCGCGCGATGCGGCGATGGCCGACTGGTTGCACAGCCACGGCGTTCGCCTCGTCGTCCTCGCCGGGTACATGCACATCCTCACGCCGACGTTCCTCGATCGCTTCCCGAACGCGGTCGTCAACGTCCATCCTTCGCTGCTGCCGCGATTCCCGGGCGCACACGCCATCGAAGAGCAGCTCAGGGCAGGAGTGCACGAATCCGGCGCAACCGTCCACCTCGTCGACGAAGGCGTCGACTCCGGGCCCGTGCTCGCGCAGGAACGGATCGACGTTCACGCGGGCGACACGGTGGAAACGCTGCATGAGCGCATCAAGGAGATCGAGCACCGGCTGCTGCCCCGCGTCGTGGAGGACCTGTGCGCGCGCTGATCTCGACGTACGACAAGACCGGCCTCGACATCTTCGCGCGCGGGCTCGCCGACCTCGGGTGGCAGCTCGTGGCGAGCGGCGGCACCGCGGCGTACCTCGAGGAGCTCGGCCTCACGGTCGAGCGCGTCGAGGACCTCACGGACTCGCCCGAAATGCTCGGCGGCCGTGTCAAGACGCTGCATCCGCGCATCCACGCCGCGATCCTCGCCCGGCGCGACCGCGACGACGACGTCGCGACGCTGGAGGAACACCACATCGAGCCGTTCGACCTCGTCTGCGTCAACCTCTACCCGTTCGAGGAGGTTGCCGCGAAGAAGGGCGTCACCGAGGCGGAAGCCGTCGAGATGATCGACGTCGGCGGCCCGTCGATGCTGCGCGGCGCGGCGAAGAACTTCGCGCACTGCGCTCCCGTCTGTCGACCGGAGCGCTACGGGTTCGTCCTCGACGAGCTCCGAAGTGAAGGCACTCTCTCGGTGGAGACGAGGAGAGAGCTCGCTGCCGAGGCGTTCGCCACGACGGCTGCGTACGAAGCTGCGATCGCAACCTGGTTCGCCGACCGCGAGGCGTTCCCCGAGACGCTCGTGCTGCCGCTCGAGAAGGTTCTCGACCTGTCGTACGGCGAGAACCCGCACCAGCGTGCCGCGTACTACGCCGAGCGCGGAAGCCGCTCGCACCTGCTCTCGCGCGTCGACCAGCTGCACGGCAAGGCACTGTCGTTCAACAACCTCAACGACCTCTCCGCTGCACGCCTGATCGCGCGCGAGTTCGCCGTGCCGGCCTGCGTGATCGTCAAGCACGCAAATCCGTGCGGCGTCGCGATCGGGGCGACGGTCGACGAGGCGTACGCCAAGGCGCTCGCATCCGACCCTACGTCGGCATACGGCGGCGTCGTCGTGGTCAACCGCGACGTCGACGGTCCGCTCGGCGAGAAGCTCGCGGAGCAGTTCGTCGAGGTGCTGTTCGCGCCGGGTTACGACGACGCCGCGCTTGCCGCGCTGACGCGCAAGCAGGCCACGCGCGTCCTCGTCGACCGCGAGCGCCGGCGCACCGAAGCCGACCTTCGCCATTACAAGCGCGTGCTCGGCGGGCTCCTCGTGCAGGATCCCGACTCCGAGATCGAGGACCGCGAAGGCTGGCGCGTGATGTGCGGCACGCCGGACGAGCGCCAGTGGGGCGACCTCGTGTTCGCCTGGCGCGTGTGCAAGCACGTTTCGTCGAACGCGATCGTGCTCGCGAACGGCCTCGCCACGATCGGGATCGGCGCGGGCCAGATGAGTCGCGTCGACTCCGTCCGCATCGCCGTGGAGAAGGCCGGCGCGTACGGGCACGACGTCAAGGGCGCAGCGCTCGCGTCCGACGCGTTCTTCCCGTTCCCGGACGGCCCGCGCATCGCGCTCGAGGCGGGCGCGACGTCGATCGTTCAGCCGGGCGGCTCGAAGCGGGACCAGGACGTGATCGACGCGGTGGAGAAGGCGGGCGCCACGATGGTGTTCACCGGGCGGCGCCACTTCCGCCACTAGGCGATCACGCACGGCTATAGGGTTCCCGCCGTGCCCAAGGAGTTCCCGACCGTGCTCGAGCTCGTCGGCGCGACGCCGGTCGTGCGACTCGACAAGCTCTCCCCGTACGGCGGCGCGCAGATCCTCGCCAAGCTCGAGTACCTGAACCCGGGCGGCTCCGTGAAGGACCGCATCGGCCTGCCGATGATCGAAGCGGCCGAGCGCGAAGGAAGATTGAAGCCGGGTGGCACGATCGTCGAGCCGACCTCGGGCAACACCGGCGTCGGCCTCGCGATCGCGGCAGCGATCAAGGGCTACCGCTGCATCTTCGTGATGCCGGACAAGATGAGCCAGGAGAAGATCGCGCTCCTGCGCGCATACGGCGCCGAGG
The DNA here is from genome assembly GCA_035532715.1 of Gaiellaceae bacterium. Taxonomy (GTDB): domain Bacteria; phylum Actinomycetota; class Thermoleophilia; order Gaiellales; family Gaiellaceae; genus Palsa-739. The sequence goes on from DATKQO010000039.1 coordinate 6,155, forward strand.
TCGTGATCACGCCGACCGCGGTCGACCACGATTCGCCGGAGAGCTACTACTCGGTGTCCGACCGGCTCGCGGAGGAGATCCCCGGCGGGTTCAAGCCGGACCAGTACTCGAACATGAACAACCCCGAGGCGCACTACAGGCAGACGGGACCGGAGCTCTGGGAGCAGACCGGCGGCGGCGACATCGACGCGATCGTGATCTCGGTCGGCACCGGTGGGACGATCAGCGGCGTCGGCAGGTACTTCAAGGAACGGAAGCCGGAGGTGTTGATCATCGGTGCCGATCCCGAAGGCTCGGTCTACACGGCGAAGGACGAGCGCGACCTGCATCCGTATCTCGTCGAGGGGATCGGCAAGGACACGTGGCCCGAGACGATGGATCCCGACGTCGTCGACGAGTGGATCCGCGTCAGCGACCGCGACTCGTTTCTCTGGGCGCGCCGGCTCGCGCGTGAGGAGGGCCTCCTGGCGGGCGGATCCGGCGGCACGTCGATGTACGCGGCGGTGCAGATCGCGAAGCGGCTCGGCGCCGGCAAGCGCGTGCTGATGATGATCCCCGACTCGGGTCGCAACTACCTCTCGAAGTTCTACGACGACAACTGGATGCTCGAGCACGGATTCCTCGAACGGCAGGCGCCGCTGCCCACGGTCGAGGAGGTGCTGCGCGCGAAGCACGGCGGTGAGCTGCCCGACCTCGTCACGATCTCGGCGCACCAGAAGGTCGGCGAGGGGATCGACACGATGCAGCGGTACGGCATCTCACAGCTTCCCGTGGTGCGCGACGGCTCGTGCGACTCGCTCGCGGACGTGATCGGCTCCCTTCAGGATCGAGCACTGCTCGAGCGCGTGTTCACGAATCCCGACATCCTGAACGAGGACGTCGCGAGTGCGATGCAGCCGCCGCTCGGTGCGGTCGAGGCATCGGCGACGCTGGACGATGTCTTCGCAACGCTCAGCGGTGGAGCGAACGCGATCGTCGTCGCACGCGACGGCAAGCCGGTCGGCGTTCTGACGCGCAGCGACCTGCTCGAGTTCCTCGCGCACCGCCGTTAGCGCGAAGGCCGCGAGCCGTTCTTCTTCGCGTGCTCACCGAGCTCGCGCGTCGCGCTCACCGTCGCGCGCATGACGTCGAGCAGCTCCGCGACGAGTACGAGCCGCTGCTCCTCGGAGTCGAGCTCGAGCAGACGCTGCTTCGCATCCACCGGAAGCTCGACCTGCGCTGCGAGCTCGAACGACAGCTCCGGGGCGGTCTCGTCGATCTCGTCGGTCTCCGCGCCCGCGACGGCGGCGAGAGCGCGAAACGCACCGGCCGCCAGCGCGGCCGTCTCGGCGCCCGGAGCCCCGCCCGGCGCGTCCGCGACCGGGACGACGACGGCGGTGAGGAACGACCGTCCCTGCGTGAGCGATTCGACGCGGAAACGGCCGCCGCCCTCGACCACGATGTTCAGGCGACCGTCGTCGAGGCGCTCGAGCACCTCCAGGACGTGTGCACGCGTGCCGATCTCGCGGACGCCGTCGTCGGCGGCGTAGAGCAACCCGAACTCGCGCTCGAGCTCGAGGCACTCGCCGATCAGCTCCGTGTACCGCGGCTCGAACACGTGGAGCGGCACACGCTCGGTCGGGAGGAGCACGATCCCGAGCGGAAAGAGGCCGATCTCCTCCATCGCCACAGGGTACGTGCGTATCCGTACCATGGCGCCGTGGCCGCCGACCGCCTGGAGTCCCTTCTTCGTGCCGCGTTCCCGGACGCGGACGAGGTGCACGTGGAGGACCGCACCGGCGGCGGAGACCACTTCCTGGTCGTGGTGGGAAGCCCTCGCTTCTCGGGGCTGTCGCTCCTCGACCAGCACCGTCTCGTCAACGAGGCGCTCGCCGAGCCCCTCCGCGACGGCACCATCCATGAGCTTCGGATCAAGACGAGAGGAACCGCATGAGCGAGCTGTCCGACCGCATCCAGGACGTCATCAGCAACGAGCCGGTGACGCTGTTCATGAAGGGGACGCCGCAGCTCGTGATGTGCGGCAACTCCGACCGCGCTCTCCGCGCGCTGCGGGAGGCGGGCGCGCCGGTGACGACGGTCGATGTGCTCCCGGACCCGGCGATCCGCCAGGAGTTGCAGGCGATCTCGGGCTGGCCGACGATCCCGCAGGTGTTCGTCAAGGGCGAGCTGATCGGCGGCGCGGACATCACGCAGGAGCTCGCCGAGACGGGCGAGCTGACTCGGATCCTCGAAGACAGGCTCGGCGCCGGGTATCGCGACACGGCCGAAGAGCACGTCGTGGACGTCGTCAGCGGCTCGCGCGCCTGACGCCGACCCAGCGATAGCCGACCGCGGGAAACGCGCCCGCGCCGACAAGCGTGGACTCGAGCGCCTCGCTGCTCGGGCCCCCGAGCCAGCGATGGAAGTACGGCACCCACTCCAGCGTGCGCTCGTGGTAGTGCGTGCGCAGCGCTGCGAGCAGCACGCCGTGCGGGTGCAGGTCGGTGTGACGCGCCCGCCACTCGACGAGTGACGGCGGCCCTGGCGGGTCGGCGCCGGCCGCGGCGAGCATGCGGTGCTGCCCCTCGTACCACTCCTGCGCGCCGGAATCGATGAGATCCGGCGCGAACTCGTCGACGACGAGGAGCGGCGCGAGGCTCGCGAGGTGCGCGATTCCGTCGTCCAGCGGATGCACGTGGTGGAGCACGCGCGCCGCGACGACCGCATCCCACTCCCCGTCCACGTCCTCGAGCCGCTCGCGACGGTAGCCCGGCTCTTCCGGCGCCGCCGGGTCGGCGCCGAGCGCGTCGTAGCCGGCGTCGCGCAGGAGCGGAACGAGGCCTCCCTCCTCACCGCACCCCACCTCGAGCACTCGGCCTGGAGGCGGCGGCAACTGGTTGAGTACGAAGGTGCCGAAGCCGCTCACGACCGTCAGCCTTGCAGAGATCCGCCGCCGCGTGGTGGAGGCGCAGGGTTACGCGTCCCGCCCGCGCAGCGGCACGGCGGCCGAAGTGCTCGCGGCGGTGCGGCGCGCGGGCTGCATCCAGCTCGACTCGGTGTCGACGGTCGACCGCAGCCACCGCATCGCGCTCGGCGCACGCGTCGGCGCCTACCCGGAGCATGCGGTGTCCCGGCTCGTCCGCACCGGCCGCCTCTTCGAGTTCTGGGCGCACGAGGCATGCCTGCTGCCCGTCGAGGACTATCCGATGCACCGCTGGCGGATGGCGAAGTTCGCAGATGCGCATCCTTGGCGCGGCGACGTGCTCGCGCGCGAGCCGGAGCTCACCCGGCAGGTCCTGGCGCAGATCGCCGAGTGCGGGCCGCTCGGCTCGCGCCACTTCGAGGGCTCCGGGCCCGGCGGGATGTGGAACTGGAAGCCAGCAAAGATCGTGCTCGAGGCGCTCTACTCCGCCGGCCGGCTCGCGATCGCAGGCCGCGACGGCTTCCAGCGCCTCTACGACCTGCCCGAGCGCGTGCTGCCGGCAGAGGTGTTGAACAGCGGGCCGCCGCCGAGCGAGGATGCGTTCATCCGCTGGGCGACGCTCCGCGGCGTCGAGGCGCGCGGCGCACTCACCGAGGCCGCAGTCGCGGAGATGTGGCGGTTGGGCGGCGGCGCTGCACGGGTGCGCCCGCACGCGGACGCCCTCGTCGCCGAAGGCGCGCTGCGGCGTCTCGAGGTCGAGGACGGCAAGGCGCCCGTACTCGTCCCGGCAAGCGTCGAGCCGGGCGGTGCGGTGCCGCCGGCGGTGCTCCTCTCCCCCTTCGACAACCTCGTCTGGGATCGCGCGTTCCTCGAGCGCGTCTTCGGCTTCAAGCACGTGATCGAGATCTACAAGCGCGAGCACGAGCGGGTCTACGGCTACTACGTCCTGCCGCTCCTGCGGCGCGACCGGCTCGTCGGCCGGGCCGACCTGAAGCACGACCGGGCCGAGGGCGTCCTACGCGTCAAGGCCTTCCATCCGGAGCCGGGCGTGCGCGGCGACGTCGGAGCGACACTCGACGCCGCCCTCGTCCGGCTGGCCCGCATCCTCGGCGCGGCGGACGTGTCCTCGTGAGCCCGCGCCGTCACCCCGGTGCCTGGCCCGGGCCTGGCACCGGGGTGACGGAACGGGACCTGTGCTCGCGGGACAGCCCGGTGCCAGGCACCGTCACGAAAGCGTGACGGAGCGCCGAGTGGAGCCCGGGGAGCGGGGCGCGACTCGTACAATCGGCCCATGGACTTCGAGACGCGCGCGATTCACGAGGGGCAGGAGCCGGATCCCGCCACGGGAGCGGTGACCACCCCGATCTACCAGACCTCGACGTACGTGCAGGACGCCGTCGGCGAGCACAAGGGCTACGACTACTCACGCGTCGCGAACCCCACGCGCACCGCGCTCCAGGAGTGCCTCGCCTCGCTCGAGTCGGCGGCTCACGGCGTCGCGTTCTCGTCGGGCCTCGGCGCCACCACGACGCTCATGCACCTCGTCGACCCCGGCCAGCGTGTCGTCCTGATCGCGGACGTGTACGGCGGCGTGTACCGGATGACCTCGCAGGTGTACGAGCCGAAGGGCTACCAGTTCGAGTACGTGCCGGCGGACCAGTTCCCGAACCTGCGCGACCACCTCGACGACAACACGCGGATGGTCTGGATCGAGTCGCCGTCGAATCCGATGCTGAACGTCGTCGACATCCGCGCGGCCGCCGACGCTGCGCACGAGGTCGGCGCGATCCTCGTCGTCGACAACACGTTCGCGACGCCGTATCTCCAACGGCCGCTCGAGCTCGGCGCCGACGTCGTGGTGCACTCGACGACGAAGTACCTCGGCGGCCACTCCGACGTGGTCGGCGGCTTCGCGGCGACGAACGACCCGACGATCGCCGAGCGCCTCTACTTCCTGCAGAAGTCGCTCGGCGCCGTCCCGGGCCCGTTCGACAGCTGGCTCGTGCTGCGCGGCATCAAGACGCTCGCTGTCCGCATGCGCAAGCACTGCGAGAACGCCGCCACGATCGCCGCGTGGCTGACGCGGCATCCCCGCGTCGAGCAGGTTCTCTACCCCGGCCTCCCCACGCACCCGGGGCACGCGATCGCAGCCCGCCAGATGCGCGACTTCGGCGGGATGGTGTCGTTCCTCGCCGAGTCGGAGGAGGAGGCCGTCGCGCTCGTCGCGCGCACGAAGCTGTTCCAGCTCGCGGAGTCCCTCGGCGGCGTCGAGAGCCTGATCGAGGTGCCCGCGCGCATGACGCACGCGGCGACCGCGAGCGCGCCGTTCGCCTCTCCGCCCAACCTCGTGCGTCTCTCCGTCGGCATCGAGTCGGTGGAGGACCTCGTGCTCGATCTCGAGAACGCGCTCGTCCCCGCCGCAGTCGCGCGCGCGTGACCGACGACACCGACGCGGTCGTCTTCGTCGAGATTCCGACGGGGTCGCGGAACAAGTACGAGTACGACGAGAAGCTCGGCGGGATCGTCCTCGACCGTCGGCTCTTCACGGCCATGGCATACCCCGCCGACTACGGCTTCGTCGAGGGAACGCTCGCCGAGGACGGCGACCCGCTCGACGCGCTCGTGCTCGTCTCCGACCCGACGTTCCCCGGCTGCCGCATCCACGTTCGCCCGATCGGCGTGTTCCACATGACCGACGAGAAGGGCCCCGACGAGAAGGTGCTGTGCGTGCCGCTCGGCGACCCGACCTTCGAGCGCATCCGCGACATCCACGACGTCACGGCCGAGCTGCGGGACGAGATCGAGCACTTCTTCCAGCGCTACAAGGATCTGGAGCCGTCGAAGCGCACGGAGACACGCGGCTGGGGTAACCGCTCGGAGGCGGCGGCGATCGTCGCCGCGGCGCGCGCACGCGCATCGTAGGATTCGCTGCATGGCCGCACCTGAGCCGATCGATCTCCTGCACGAAGGCGTCGAGCGCTCCGTCGCGTGTTACCTGCTCGACACCGACGACGGCCCGGCGCTCTTCGACTGCGGACCCGCGTCGACCGTCGGGGCGCTGAAGTCCGGGCTCTCCGAACGAGGCCTCGAGCTCGTGGACATCCGCCATCTGCTGCTCAGTCACATCCATCTCGATCACGCCGGCGCCGCGGGTGTGCTCGTCCGTGAGCATCCGGCGCTCCAGGTGCACGTCTCCGGAATCGGCGCGCCGCACCTGGTCGAGCCGGAGCGCCTCGAGCGCAGCGCACGCCGGCTGTACGGCGACGCGTTCGACACGCTCTGGGGCGAGCTCGCGCCGGTGCCGAAGGCGAACGTGCACGTCGCAGGCGACCGCGTCGTCGGCCTCGACTGCTTCCCGACGCCGGGGCACGCGTCGCATCACGTCTCGTATCTCGACCGCGACGGCACCCTCTACGCCGGCGACGCGGCCGGTGTGCGCATTCAACCGGGCACCTACGTCATGCCGCCGACCCCGCCGCCCGATATCGACGTGGCGGCGTGGGAGCGGACGCTCGACGAGATGGAGCGCCGCGACCCTGCCCGACTCGCGCTCATCCACTTCGGCGTCGCCGACGACCCGACGAGGCATCTCGCCGCGCTGCGGCTCGAGCTGCTCGACTGGGCGGAGTTCGTCGTCGGCGGCGCGAGCGAGGACGAGTTCGTCGCGTACTGCCGCACGGAGCTCGCGGACTCGGGCGAGCCGCTCGACGCCTGGAGCAACGCGATGCCGTTCTGGCAGTCCTACCAGGGGCTCAAGCGCTGGGCCGACAAGCAGGCCGACCTGTCTCCGGCGGGGTAGTCGTGCCGCAGGTTCCCGTGCCGCCGGAGCTCGACGCGCTGCTCGCGCAGCCGAACCCCGCCGTGGTCGGCACGGTGCGCCCCGACGGGTCGCCGCACACGGCTGCGACCTGGTACGACTGGGAAGGCGGCCGGATCCTGCTGAACATGGAGGACACGCGGCTGCGGCTCGGCTACCTGCGCCAGAACCCGCACGTGTCGCTGACGGTGCTCGCCGCCGGCGACTGGTACCACCACGTCACGCTGCTCGGACGCGTCGTCTCGCTCGACGAGGACGCCGAGTTGCGCGACATCGATCGTCTCTCGCTCCGCTACACCGGCCGGCCGTACGCCAAGCGCGACCGGGCGCGGTTCAGCGCCTGGGTGCAGCCGGAGCGCTGGCACGCGTGGCCGAAGCCTCGCTAGCGTGCGAGCCCGACGCTACGCCGCGGCGATCGCGGACCCGAACGCGGCGACGTAGTCGCCGACCATGCGCTCCTTCGAGAAGCGCTCCTCGGCGGCACGCCGAAGATCGAGCGGCTCCAGCGCGTCGGCGGCCGCGAGGGCGCCCGCCATCTCGCGATAGTCGTCGACGATGATCCCGCTCCGTCCGTGCTCGATCACCTCGGGAACCGCACCCCAGCGCGTCGCGATCACCGGAGTACCGCACGCCATCGACTCGATCATCACGAGGCCGAAGGGCTCCTCCCACTCGATCGGGAAGAGCGTCGCGCGCGCGTCCTGCAACAGCTCGACCTTCTCGCCGTGCGTGACCTCGCCGACGTACTCGATCTTGCCGGGCCGCAGGTGCGGCTCGACGAACTCCTTGAAGTACGCCTCCTCGGCCGGCTCCCGCAGCTTGCCCGCGAGCTTCAGCGGCAGGCCCGTCTCCATCGCCACCGCCACGGCGCGGTGCGCTCCCTTGTCCGCGCTCATCCGGCCGAGAAAGAGCAGGTACTCGCCGCGGCGCGGCTGCACCGGATAGAACGAGAAGTCGAGCGCGTTCGGCACGTTCGCGATCCACGGCAGGTCGGGCTTCGGCTTGCGCTGGTTCATGGAGATGGAGATGAGCCCCGTGCGTGGCGCGACCCGCGCGATCTGCTCGTAGAACTCGCCCGGCTCGCCGCCGAGCGGCCCGTGCACCGTGTGCACGGTCGGCGTTCGCACGGCGCCCGCAAGCGCCGCGGCGGGCGGCCCGGAGTGGTCGCTGATCACGTCGAACTCGCCGGCCCGCTCGAAGCACGAGAGCGCGTGCCTCACCTCGACCTGCGCGCGGCCGATCTCCGCGCTCGGCGCGATCTCGTAGATCCATGCGAGCTCCGCCTTCGTGCGCGAGTCGCCGGATGCAAACAGCGTCACCTCGTGACCGGCGTCGACGAGACCGTCCGCGAGGAGCGACACGACCCACTCGATCCCGCCGTAGCCGGTCGGCGGCACCGGGAACCACACCGGGCTCAAGACCGCGACCTTCACGCCTCCCCCTGCGCAACCGTCACGTTGCCGTCTTCGAGCGTGACGTCCCACACGCTTCCGAATGCGCGCAATCCGGACAGGTGCACGTCGCCCGTCCACCCAGGGAGCTCGAGCGGCGCGACCGACTCGATGACGTGGCGCTCCCGGTCGGGCTGGATCCCGAGCAGGAGCTGCAGCAGCAACACCGGCGTCCCCGCCGCCCAGGCCTGCGGCCGCGCCGCCGTGGGATACGCGATCGGGAACGGCGCGTCGCCGCGCGGCAGGCCTGCGAACACCTCGGGCAACTGGTAGCCGAAGGTCCCTGCAGCGTCGACCATCGCGTGCACGATCCGGTGCACTTCCGGCCAATGCGCGTGACGTGCAAGCCCCCACGCGATGAGAGAATTGTCGTGCGGCCAGACCGTTCCGTCGTGATAGCTGAGAGGGCTGTAGGCGGCGTCGCTCGCCGACATCGTCCGGACGCCCCAGCCCGACCACAGATCCTCGCCCATCAACCTTTCGACGACGGCGCCGACACGCGCCGGCGGCACGATTCCACTCCACAGAAGATGCCCGATGTTCGAGCAGAGCGCGTCCACACGCTCCTTCTCGGCGTCGAGAGCGAGCGCG
>DATKQO010000040.1:0-16065 GCA_035532715.1 Gaiellaceae bacterium
CCGGTGACGACGGCGCGGTGCGGGTCGCAGAGAATGATCCGCGCGCCCATCGACACGAGCTTGTCGGTGAACAAGAGGCGGTTCTCGAACATCTTCTCGAACATCAAGACGGTGCCGAACGCCTGCGTCGCGACCGTGATCGCAACGGACGTCAGGTCGGATGGAAACGCCGGCCAGGGGCCGTCCTCGATCTTCGGGATCATCCCGCCGAGATCGTCCTGCACGAGAAGCTGCTGACGCGCGGGGACGTGGACTGTGTCCTCGCCCACGTCGACGCGAATCCCGAGCCGGGCGAACGCGGGAATGATCGACACGAGGTCGCGCGGCGCGGCGGCTTCGATCGTCACGTCTCCGCCGGTGATCGCCGCCATGCCGATGAAGCTCCCGACCTCGATGTGGTCCGGCCCGATCGTCCACGCACCGCCGCCAAGGCGTTCGACGCCGTGGATGCGCAGCACGTTCGACTCGATGCCGTCGATGCGCGCGCCGAGCGACACGAGGAAGCGGCAGAGGTCCTGGACGTGCGGCTCGCAAGCGGCGTTGCCGAGAACCGTCTCGCCCGGCGCGCACACCGCAGCCATGACGGCGTTCTCCGTCGCCATCACGCTCGCCTCGTCGAGGAAGACACTCGACGCGCGGAGACCGTCCGTGCGCATCTCGTACAACTCCTCGCACTCGACCTCTGCCCCGAGCTCGACGAACGCGTGGATGTGCGGGTCGAGGCGGCGGCGTCCGATGACGTCACCGCCGGGCGGCGGCATCGTCGCGCGCCCGAAGCGGGCGAGCAGCGGTCCGGCGAGCAGGAACGACGCGCGAATGCGCCGGCAGAGCTCGGGGTCGGGCGCCCACTTCGAAACCGCAGCCGTGTCGACGCGAACCTCGCTCGGCCCGGTCCACCCCGCGTCGGCGCCGAGCTCGACGAGCAGCTCCATCATCGTCTCGACGTCGCGAATGCGGGGAACGTTCGCGAGCGTGACGGGTTCCTCCGCCAGGAGGGTCGCCGCGAGGATCGGCAGCGCACCGTTCTTGTTCCCCGCGGCGCGAATCGTGCCGCCCAGAGGGCGCGAGCCTTCGATCAAGAACGCGTCGGCGGCGGTATGAGTCAGAGCCATGCGGCGGCTATCCTAGCCGCGTGCCGACGCCGACCCGTGAGCAAGCCTGGGCCACGCTGACGAAGTACACGAAGAGCGAATCGCTGCTTCGGCACGCGCTCGCGGTGGAGGCGTCGACCGCCGCGTACGCGGCGCGGCTCGGCGGTGACGAGGAGTTGTGGCGGGTCTCCGCGTTGCTCCACGACTTCGACTACGAGATGCACCCGACACTCGACAAGCATCCCCAGGACGGCGCGCCCATCCTGCGCGAAGAGGGGTATCCCGAGGAGGTCGTCGAGACGGTGCTCTCCCACGCCGAGCATCTCGAGCTGCCGCGCGACACGCCGCTGAAGAAGGCGCTCTTCGCGTGCGACGAGCTTTCCGGCTTCGTGCACGCGTGCGCGCTCGTCCGCCCGACCGGCCTCGAGGGGCTCGAGCCGAAGTCGGTGCGCAAGAAGCTCAAGCAGCCGTCGTTCGCCGCCGGCGTACACCGCGACGACGTCTTCAAGGGCGCTGAGGATCTCGGCGTCGATCTCGACGACCACATCCGTACGGTCGTCGAGGCCTTGAGGCCGATCGCCGCCGAGCTCGGCCTCCCGTCCTGAGCAGCTCTCAGGCCGGCAGCGCGTCGACGAGTCGCTGCAGGTCGTCGTCGCTCGTCCACCAGCCGCACGACGCGCGCACGAGATTGCGCCCCGGCAGCTCGCGCACGATCACACCGCGTTCGGCGAGGCTCGACACGAGCTCTGTCGGGTCGGACGGCGGACGGAACGAGACGAGCGTCGAATGCCCGGGAGGTGTCACGACTTCGACCACCGGGTCGAGAAGCGCGCGGCAGCGTGCCGCTATCTCGGCCGCGCGTGTGTAACGCCATTCCGGGTGCGTCCCGAGCGCGGCGACGATGCCGGCGAGACTGGGTACGCCGATCCAGCCTGTGTCGAAGCGCGCGCTACCCGCATGCGCGACGAATGCGCCGGAGAGGTCGTACGACTCCTGCGCGAAGTACGACGGCGTGCGCACGCCGAGCGACTCCGGGTCGCGGACGTAGAGCGCTCCGGCCGGGTCCGGCGCGCAGAGCCACTTCTGAGCCGACACCGTGTAGAAGTCGAGCTCGCCGAGCTCGACCTCGATTGCGCCTGCAGACTGCGCGCCGTCGACGAGGATCGGCAAGCCGCTCTCGCGTCGAACACGGTGGACGTCGAGGCGGCGGCCCGTCGTCCACAGGACGTGCGACGTCGCGACGAGGCGTGTGCGTGCGGTGACCGCGGCGAGGATCGCGTCCTCGTCGGCCTCGGTCAGCACGAGCCGCACACCGGTTGCGTGGAGCGCGCCCGTGAGCCCGAAGTGCTCCTGGTCGGTCGTGATCACCTCGTCCTCTCCGGTCAGCCCGAGACCGGCGAGCACGACCGCGCAGCCGCGTGACGTCGACTCGACGAGCGCGATGTGCTCTGCGTCCGCGCCGAGCACGTCGGCGAACCCGCGCCGCGCGAGCCCGCGTAGCTCGAGCATCCGCTCGAAGTACGGCGTGCTGCTCCGGCCGCCGGCGAGATCGCTCTGCGCCTGCTCCACGAGCGCGTCGACCGTCGCGCGGGCGAGCGGACCGTTCGTGCCCGCGTTGAGATACGCGTGGCGCTCGAGCACCGGGAACTGCGCGCGTGCCTCCTCGAACGTCATCCGACCGTGAGTTCTACCGGTGCGTGGTCGGAGAGGCGCCGGCTGCCGGCGCGCCGGCGCGCGTCGGGCCAGGCGACGGGCTCACTCGCGGGCGCTCCACGCACGAGGATCTGGTCGATCCCGGGAGCAGGCTCCGAGAAGCCCCGCGCACGCAGCTCGGCGTATCCGCTCCCGTCCGCGGACCGGAAGTTGAAATCGCCGCAGAGCAGCACCGGCTCGCCGGGCCCCGCCAGCCCGTCGACGACGGCGGCGGCGCGGAGCACCTGCGGGGCAGCGTGGGCCGACGACGCGTGGAAGTTCGCGACGAGACCGGTCTCCCGCAGCCGCACCGCCTGGCAGACACGGCGTTCGCCTTCTCTCCGGCGGCTGATCGGCTCGGCCCACGCGCCGGTGACGCGGTGCCGCCGGTCGACGAGAATCGCGTTCGCCTGTCCGGTGACCGCCGACCGGAGCCATCCGTGGTGAAGCTCCGTCAGCACGCGGCCGACCGTTGCGCTCCCGAGACGCGGGCGGGCCGCGACGGCGCCGAACGCGGCCATCCCGCTCCAGCGGCCGAGGCGCGCGAGCGCCCACACCGGCACCTCCTGCAGGCAGACGACGTCGGGCGCATCCCCGGTCACGAGCCGCACCATCTGCTCGAGATACGCGCGCCGCTCGGGCGGGTCGGCGTTGCCGTGGAAGAGGTTCCACGTGCGGACGAGCAGCGGCACGGGCGTAGCCTACGGCTGCGCATGCATGTGCTCCTCGCAGATCCGCCCGCTTTCACTCCGACCTACGACCACGAGCTGGCGGCATCGCTCGTGCGCGCAGGCGCGGACGTGGAGCTCGTGACGTCCCGTTTCCGCTTCGGCGAGGTGCCGGCGCCCGACGGCTACCTGCGCACCGAGCTCTTCTATCCGCTGTCGTCGCGGCTCTTCCGGCGCTCGCCCCTGCGTCTGCCGCTCAAGGCTGCCGAGCACGCCCTCGGCCTCGCTGCTCTGCGCCGGCGGCGGGCGGACGTGCTGCACTTCCAGTGGCTCGCGGCGCCCGAGATCGACGCACGTCTCTTTCGCCCGCAGCTGCCGGCAGTGTTCACCGCCCACGACCTTCTCCCGCGTCGCACCGCCGAGCGGTCCGATCTCTGGCGGCGCCTGCTCGAGCGGTTCGAGCGCGTCGTCGTGCACAGCGAGAACGGCCGCGACACGCTCGCCGGCATCGGCGTCGACGCCGACCGGCTGCGCGTCGTGCCCCACCCCGTCTTCCCGAGTGATCCACCGCGGAGCGAGGACGGCCGGACCGTGCTTTGCTTCGGCGTCATCCGCCCGTACAAGGGGCTGGGCGACGCGATCGAAGCGGTGAGGCGCGCAGGGGATGCGCGCCTGCTCGTCGCCGGCGACCCACTCGAGCCGCTCGGGCCGTACCGCGCGGCCGCAGCAGGGCTCGACGTCGAGTGGCGGCTCGGGTACCTCGCGCCCGGCGAGGTCGACCGTGCGTTCGGCGACGCGACGATCGCGCTGTTCCCCTACAAGCCGGAGCTCGACCAGAGCGGCGCCCTTCTGCGCGCGCTCGGTGCGGGCGTGCCCGCGGTCGCGTACGACGTGGGGGGCGTCGCCGAGCCCGTGCGGCGCTTCGGCGCGGGTCGCGTCGTCCCGGCAGGCGACGTCGAGGCGCTCGCTGCAGCTGTGCACGAGCTGCTCACCGACCCCGCCGCGCTCGACGAGGCGCGGGCCGGCGCGCGGCGGGCACGCGAAGAGCTCACCTGGGACGCGGCCGCCCGCGCGCACCTCGCGATCTACGAGGAGATCGTCGACCCGGCCGGTGCCGCCGGCCGCTTCGCGGAGGACCGACCTTGATGTTCCGCCGCGGCCGCTTCTCCGACGTGATCGCGCGCCAGCTCGACGTCTTCGCCGAGGACGAGGCGAACGGACTGTTCCAGGAGGTGCGTGAGAAGCAGGAGCTTTACGATCGTGCCGACCGCAGCGAGGCCGAAGAGATGTACGGCGACTACGTCGACGTCGTCGAGGCCGCGACGGAAGCGCTCGCCGACATGCGCTACCGCTTCAGGAGCACGCTCGACGAAGCAACCGGCGAGGAGTACGAGGAGGCGTTCAATCGCGCGGTCAAGAAGCGCTGGCCGCACTTCGGACTGGAGATCGACAACCGGTGAGCGGGCCACACATCGAGGATTACGCGCTGATCGGCGACCTGCAGACCGCGGCGCTCGTCGAGCGCGGCGGCTCGATCGACTGGCTCTGCTTTCCGCGCTTCGACTCCGCCGCGTGCTTCGCCGCGCTGCTCGGAACGGCCGACAACGGACGCTGGCTCATCGCGCCGGTGGACGGCGGCACGACCGAACGCCGCTATCTCCACGACACATTCGTTCTCGAGACGATCTGGGAGACCGGCGAGGGTGCCGTGCGGGTGCTCGATTTCATGCCGCCGCGCGGCGTTGCGCCCGACGTCGTGCGCATCGTGGAGGGCATCCGTGGCCGGGTGCGAATGCGGTCCGAGCTCGTCATCCGGTTCGATTACGGCTCGATCGTTCCGTGGGTGCGACGCAGCGATCACACGCGGCTCGCGATTGCGGGAGCGGACGCACTCTGCTTCCGCACGCACGCGAAGACGCGCGGCGAGCACATGCGTACGCACTCCGACTTCGTCGTCGACGAGGGAGAGCGGGTGCCGTTCGTCCTCACGTGGTACCCGTCGCACGAGGAGCCGCCGCCGGAGATCGATCCTGAACGCGCGCTCGAGGACACCGAAACCTACTGGCGCGAATGGAACGACGCCTGCGAGATCGACGTGCCGGACGAGTGGCAGGACGTGATGCGCCGCTCGCTGATGGTCTTGAAGGCATTGACGTACGCGCCGACGGGCGGGATCGTCGCTGCCCCGACGACGTCTCTGCCGGAATGGATCGGCGGCATCCGCAACTGGGACTACCGGTTCTGCTGGCTTCGCGATGCCACCCTGACGCTGCTCGCGCTGCTCAACGCCGGCTACGCGGAAGAGGCGGGCGCCTGGCGCGCCTGGCTCCTGCGCGCGGTCGCGGGCGATCCCTCGGACATCCAGATCATGTACGGCGTCGCCGGCGAGCGGCGGCTCACGGAGTACGAGCTTCCGTGGCTGCCCGGCTTCGAGGGCTCGACGCCCGTTCGCGTCGGCAACGCGGCGAGCGAGCAGGTGCAGATCGACGTCTTCGGCGAGGTGATGGACGCGCTCTATCAGGCACGGCAACACGGCCTGCCGATCTACAAGCACGCGTGGGAGCTGCAGAAGGTCCTGCTCGACTATCTCGCCGGCGCATGGAGGAAGCCTGACGCGGGGATCTGGGAGATCCGCGGTGAGCCGCGGCACTTCGTCCACTCGAAGGTCATGGCGTGGGTCGCATTCGACCGAGCCGTGCGGTCGGTCGAGGTGCAGGAGCTCGACGGGCCGATCGAGCGCTGGCGCACGCTCCGGGACGAGATCCACGCCGACGTGTGCGAGCGCGGGTACGACGACCAACTCGGGTCGTTCACGCAGTCGTTCGGATCGCCCGAGCTCGACGCGAGCCTCTTGCTCATTCCGCTCGTCGGCTTCCTCCCCGCCTCCGACGAGCGCGTCCGCGGCACGATCGGCGCGATCGAACGCACCCTCGTCCGCGACGGCTTCGTGCTCCGCTATCTCACGCACCCGAGCGTTGACGGCCTGCCGCCCCGCGAAGGCGTGTTTCTGCCGTGCTCGTTCTGGCTCGTGGACTGCCTCGAGCTGCTGGGCCGTCACGACGAGGCGCACGCGTTGTTCGAGCGCCTGATCGGGCTCGCGAACGACGTCGGCCTCATCTCCGAGGAGTACGACCCGCAGGCAGGACGGCTGCTCGGCAACTTCCCGCAGGCGTTCACCCATCTCGCGCTCGTGAACTCCGCGTTCAACGTCCTGCCGCATCTCCCGTCGCCGATGTTGCGGCGACACGCACGGGACGGTTAGCGCGCTCAGCGTCTATCGATGGCCGAAGTGGTGCGCGCCCGGCAGCGAGCCGTGCACGTCGGCGCCGCCGGTGAGGGAGCGCGCGAGCGGCCCCAGCGCGACGACCTCGCGTACGAGCACGTTGCGGTTCCGGTCGACGTGCTCGTACCGTCCTCGCGCGAGCAGCAGGGGCTCGCTGCGAACGACGGCGCGGTATGCCTCGTAGACCTGCGGCGGGACGATGAGGTTCAGCTGGGCGTGCTCGTCCTCGATCAGCATGAAGACGACACCGTTCGCGGTAGCCGGGCGCTGACGCGCGACGACGAGCCCGGCGACCTGGACGCTTGCCCTGTCCGGCTGTTTGAGCAGATCGACACTCGACAGCGTTCCCTCCGGAAGATGCGGGCGCAGCAGCTCGAGTGGGTGTACGCCGACCGAGAGGCTCGTCGTCCGGTAGTCGTCGAGCATCCGCTCCCAGACCGTCGGCTCCGGCAGGTCGGGCGTCGCGACCGTCGGCTCGAGCGGCAGCGCAAGCTGCTTCTCCTCTCCTCCGGAGCCGGGGACGTTCTGCGCGCGCGGAACGAGGCCGAGCTGCCACAGGAGCTCCCGGCGCTTGACGCGGAACGAGTCGCACGCACCCGATTCGACGAGCGCCGCGACCTCGACTTCTCTGAGCGAGACGCGCTGTGCGAGCTCGCGAATCGAACGGAACGGTCCGCAGCGTTCGCGCTCGGTGGCGACCGTCTCCGCGTCGTCCTCCCCCACGCCTTGGACGTACTTCAGCCCGACGCGCACCGCGCCGTCCTCGATCGTGCACGCCGCCGCGCTGCGGTTCACGTCGGGCGGACGCGTCTCGACGCCGCGGCGCTGCCCGTCGCGCACGAGCGTCGCCGGCGGATAGAAGCCCATCGGCTGCGCATTCAGCAGAGCGGCGAGGAACTCGGCGCTGTAGTGGTGGCGCAGCCATGCGGACTGGTAGGCGAGCAGCCCGAACGCCGCCGAGTGCGACTTTGGGAATCCGAACCCGGAGAACGCAACGAGCTTGTCGTAGATCATGTGCGCGACCGGGTCTTCGACGCCCTTCGCGAGCGCGCCGGCGATGAAGCGCTCGCGGTACGCCTCGAGCGCGGCGAGTGAGCGCTTGCGACTCATCGCGCGCCGCAGTCCCTCCGCCTCGCCGACCGTGAAGCCGGCGAGATGGATCGCGACGTCGAGCACCTGGTCCTGGAAGACGATGACGCCGAGCGTCTCCCGCAACGGCTGCTGGAGCAACGGATGATCCGCAGGCGGCTCGTACGACGGGTCTTCGCGCAACCGTTGCCGCCGTTCGATGTACGGGTGGACGGCTTTTCCCTGGATCGGCCCCGGCCGGACGAGCGCGACCTGGACCGTGAGGTCGTCGAGATTCTCCGGACGCGTGCGCAGGATCGTCTGCATCTGCGCGCGGCTCTCGATCTGGAAGCAGCCGACGGTGTCGGCACGCTGGATCTCCGCGTAGACGTCCGGATCGTCGAGCGGCACGCGTGAGAGGTCTATTGCCTCGCCGCGCGTCCGCGCGATCAGGTCGACGCACTCCTCGACCGCGGAGAGCATCCCGAGCCCGAGCAGGTCGATCTTCAGGAAGCCTGCGTCCGCGCACGAGTCCTTGTCCCACTGGCACATCTGCCGCCCCGCCATCGCGGACGGCTGCACGGGGACGATCTCGACGAGCGGCCTCGTCGAGATGACCATGCCGCCCGGGTGCTGCGAGATGTGCCGCGGCAGGCCGGCGATCTCCGTGCACAGCTCGGTGAACGCGCGCCAGCGCGGCGAGGCGAGCTTCTGCGCCGCGTCGGGCAACCTCAGCACCTCCTCGCCGACGCGGGCGGCGTTCCAGCCGTCGGAGAGCTTCGCGAGCCGCTCGAGATCGGCGAACGGCAGGCCGAGCGCCTTGCCGACGTCGCGGATCGCGCCGCGCGACCGGTACGTCGAGAAGCTCGCGACGAGCGACGCATGCTCACGACCGTATTTGTCGGTGACGCCGACGATGAGCTTCTCGCGGATGTCGCGCGGGAAATCGAGATCGATGTCGGGCACCGACGCAAGCTCGCGATTGAGGAAACGCCCGAGCGAGAGGTTGTTCGCGACCGGGTCGACGTGCGAGAGGCCGGTGAGGTAGCAGACGAGCGAGCCGACGGACGAACCGCGCCCGCGCCCCGGCGGCAGCACGTGCCGCATCGAGCCGGGGCCGCGCACCTCGTAGGCGAGCTCGCGCGCGAGCTCGAGCACTTCCCAGTGGAGCAGGAAGAAGCCGGCGAGACCGAGCTCGTCGATCAGCGCGAGCTCTTCCTCGAGCCGCTCGCGCACACGGCGCTTGTGGCCGTTGAGGTTCGCGTAGCGCTCGGCGAACGCGCGCTCGCAGACGGCCCGCAGCTGCATGATCGCCGGCTCGACCCCGTCGGAGAAGTCGGGATAGTGGTAGCCGAGCTCCTGCGTCAGGTCGAACGTCAGCCGCTCGGCAAGCTCGACCGTCCGCGCGACGGCAGCGCGGTCGCCGGGGAAGCGGTCGCACATGTCCTGCGGCGCTGCGAGCACGGACTCGTGGTTGCCGCGCCGCTCCCGCTCGCAGCCGTCGAGCGAGGTGCGGCAGCGAATCGCGACGAGCACGTCCTGGAGGGCAGCACGGCGCGCGTCGTGCGCGTGCACGTCGCCGGTTGCGACGGTCTGTACGTTCAGCGTTTCGGCCAGGCTGCGCAGCGCCGCGTTGCGGCGCACGTCGCCGCGCTCGTACGGCCGCTGCAGCTCGACGAAGAAACGCTCGGGGCCGAAGACGCGCGCGAGCCGCGCGGCCGCATTCGCGTCGTTCACGGCGAGCCCGTACCGCGCGCAGCCGGAGAGGCAGACGAGCCCTTCGTGCAACTGCTCGAGCCGGTGCTGCTCGAGCGACGGCGGCAGCGGATCCTTCCCTTCCTTCGGCCGCGTGCGCGCGTGCGCATACGTGATGAGCCGGCAGAGGTTCGCATACCCCTGCGCCGACTCGACGAGCAGCGTGACATGCGAGCCACCGTCGAGCGACAGCTCCGCGCCCGTGATCGGCCGGACGCCGAAGTGCTTCGCCGCGTGCGCGAACTCGAGCGAGCCGTAGACCCCGTCGTGGTCGGTCAGCGCGAGCGCCGTGTACCCGAGCTCCGCCGCCTGCGCTGCGAGCTCCTCGGGCTGGGACGCCCCGTCGAGGAACGAGTAGGCGCTGTGGGCGTGGAGCTCGACGTACGGCACCCCCCTGTTCTACGCGAACATACGTTCGCCCGCAACTCCTCTCCGCGGTTTCCCCGATGTTCGGACCGGCGCCACGACTCATGTTCCCCCGAGGTGAGATCGTGACGCGCAAACGGATCCTCCTGTTCGGCGTCGCGGGCCTGCTGTCGGCCTCGGCCCTGCTCGCGATCGCGATCTTGCTCGTCGGCCGGTTCGGCAGCACCGAGGGGCGGATTCTCGGCTCGACCGCTCTCCTCGCGGGGTATGGGATGATCGCGCTCCCGGCGGTCTGGCTCCTCGACCAGGGACGTTCTCGGACACAGGCGGTCGTGAGCGTGTGGCTCGCCGTCGCCGGCGCCACGCTCGCGCTCGTGTCGGTGTGGTGGCCCTCGGCTCCCGACGCTCTCGGCAAATCGGTCGCAGTCGCAACGTTGTTCGCGCTCGCCGGCGCGCAGATCGCCTCCCTCACCGCTCGCCGAGTCGACCGCGATCCGCCGGTCGTCCGGCGGCTATTCGCCGCCTCGTGCGGCACGGGCGGTCTCGCCGCCGTGCTCGGTAGCGTGCTCATCTGGGCCCAGCCCAACGAGAACCTCTACCCCCGGTTCTTCGGGGCGCTCATCGTCTTCGACCTGCTGCTCGTCGCACTCCAACCGGTCCTCGCGCGCGCCCGGCCCAGCGGTGCGGCTCACCGTCTCCGGATAGCTGTCGATTCCGGAGACGTCGTGGCTGTGACGATCGACGGTGGGGATCTCGCGAGCGCCGCCGCCAAGGCGATCCGCAGCGTCGAGCGCGACGGGCGCCACGTCGTCGGGCTCGAGGTCAGCAACGGGAACCGACGTTCGAGTGAAATGACTCAAGCAGAGCGCGGCGGCGGCCGATAGCCGGTACGAACTCGTGGCGAGCTCCTAGAGGTCGAAGCGGCGCGGAGCGAACGGCGCCGCTTCAGGCGGCGCCTCCTCCCCCGCGAGGAGCGCCGCCACGGCCTCTGCCGTCACCGGGGCGAGCAGGATGCCGTTCCGGTAGTGGCCGCCGGCGACGAGCACGCCCTCCCACTCGCCGATGAGCGGCCCACCGTCGGGCGTCGCCGGGCGGAGGCTCGCGACCGCCTCCACGAGCTCGAGCTGCGCGACCGCCGGGACGGCGCGCGTCGCCCGACGGAGGAGAGCCTCCGTCGCGTCCGCGGTGACCGTCGTGTCGTAGCCCGCGTCCTCGACGCTCGCCCCGAGCACCGTCTCGCCGCTCGCCCGCGGGACGACGTACACGTGCTCGCTGCGGATGATCCGGGTCGCCGGCAGTGGACCGCGCAGGCGCAGCGTCTGGCCCTTCACCGGCCGGAGCGGCAGGCGCTTCGCGAGCCGCCGGGCCGACCAGGCGCCGGCGGCGAGCACGATCCGCTCGGCCCGGGCGCGGGTCCCGTCGGCGAGCACCACCGCGTTCTCCCCCAGCTCGACGACGTCCGTGCCGGTGCGCACCGCGCCGCCGAGCGCCGCCACGAGCGCCTCCACCGCGCGGCGCGGATCGACCTGTGCGTCCTGCGGTAGGTGAAGGCCACCCGTGCAGTCGGAGGCGAGCCCCGGCTCGAGCGCGCGGCACTCAGCGCCGTCGAGCCACTCGCCGTCGAGACGGACCTCGGGCGGGTCGCCGAAGGAGAGGACGAGCGAGCCGCAGCGCGTGTAACCCGCGTCGATGCCGGTCTCGTCGCGCAGCTCGGCGGCGAACGCGGGCCAGAGGTCCGAGGAGCGGAGCGCGAGCGCCGTGAATCCGGGCGTCTCGGGGTCCGGCGCGAGCACACCGGCGGCGGCGCGGGTCGCTCCGCACCCCGGCTGCTCGCGTTCGAGCACGCAGACACGCAAGCCGCGCTGAGACGCGCGCCATGCGCACGCGAGCCCGATGATCCCGCCGCCGACGATCGCCGCGTCATACCGCTCCACCATGGGGACGATAGGGTCCGCCGCCGTGGACGGCACCGACAGGCGCGCGAGGCTCGCCCGCTCGCGGCTCTACCTCGTGCTCGAGGCGCGCCCCGGCGGCGCGGACCCGTCGAGCCTGCTCGACGCGGCCCTGCGCGGCGGCGTCGACGTCGTCCAGTTGCGGGACAAGGAGCTTTCCGACGACGAGCTCGTGCAGGCGGCCGAGCCGTTCCGGGGCGCCTGCGCGGCGCACGGCGCGCTCTTCGTGCTCAACGACCGGCCCGGCCTCGTCGAGCGCTGCGGCGCCGACGGCGTCCATGTCGGGCAGGGCGACGCTGTAGTCGCCGACGCGCGGCGCGCCGTCGGCGCGGAGCGGCTCGTGGGGCTCTCGGCGAGCACGCGCGAGGAGATCGAGACCGCGGACGGTGATGCGGACTACCTGGGCGTCGGCGCGATCTTCGGGACGCCGACGAAGCCCGATGCCGGCGTCGGCGGGCTCGACCTCGTCCGCGCCGCACGCGACCTGCTGCGCATGCCGTGGTTCGCGATCGGCGGCGTCGAGCTCGACACCGTCGAGGCGATCGCGGCCGCGGGCGCTCCCGGCGTTGCCGTCGTGCGCGCGCTCCGCGAGGCGACCGACCCTGCGCAGGCCGCACGTGCGCTGCGCGCGCCGCTTCCGCCGGGCGGCGCGATCGTCTGCGAGCCGGGCGAGCCGCGGCGCGCCTTGCTGCCGCAGCTCGAGGTGCTCGAGGACTCGCTCGCAGCCGGCAAGCAGGGTGCGCGCCCGCACACCCATCGCGTGCACACGGACGTCTTCTACGTGCTCGAGGGGGAGCTCGAGCTCCGGCTCGGCGACGAGACGGTGCGCGTGCCCGCCGGCTCGTGCGTGACGGCGCCGCCGTCGCTCGTCCACGGCTTCCGGAATCCCGGCACGACGGAGGCGCGGTATCTCAACCTGCACGCACCCGGCGTCTACGCGCGCGGCCGGGACAGCGGCGAGAGACCGGAGCAGTTCGACACGTACGACGGCGTCGACGGGGGATCGGCGGACGTGCGCGGCACGGTCAGCGGCCCCGGTGACGGCGACCGCCTCGCGCAGGAACACGGGCTCCTCCTCGTGAAATCCTCACAGCCCGATCTCGACGTGTTCGAGTTTCACGTCGGTGACGGGTACACGGGCGCCGATCCACACGTCCACCTCCGGCATGCGGATTGCTTCTACGTGCTCGAGGGCGAGCTCGAGCTTCGCGCGGACGGCGAGGTGATCCGCGCGGGCCCGGGCGCATCCGTCGTCGTGCCGGCAGGCGTCGTGCACTCGTTCACGAGCGTCGGTCGCGCGCGGTTCCTCAACGTGCACGCGCCGGCGTGCGGCTTCGTCGAGTACCTGCGCCGCGCCGACGCGGGCGAGCGGATCGACGAGGCCCGGTACGACGTCTTCGGCGTTACGCACCCCGCTGCGTGAACCACCGCCCGCCCGCGCCGTCGTGGAAGACGACGGTGCGCTCGCCGCTTTCGAGCACGACCTCGAAATAGCGGCGCACGACAGGCTCTTCCGTCCACCAACGGTCGAGCACGCGCCATTCCTCGCGCAGGACGGCGACGGACTGGTGGTTCACCTGCCAGGGAGTGCCGTCGAAGTTCGACTCGACGCGCGCCGGGCGCGGCTCGTTCAGTCGTCCCGCGGTACGAACAGCGCGCGCGTCTCCGGGATGCGCGACCATGGTGCGACCTCCACGACGGTGCAGACGGAGCCGGAGCCGGTGCTCGCGCGCACCTGGCGGAGCCCTTCGCTCAAGCGGCTGCGATTCTCGGCGCCGGCGGCGAGCAGTTCGAGCTGGCGCCCTGCGGGATCGGTGAGCGCGACGAGCTCGACACGGAGCTCGAGCACGGGCGCCGGCAGCTCGGCGAGCTTCGGCGCGAGCGCGACACGGATGCGGTCGGCGTCGGCGCTCGGCTCGCGCAGCGTCAGCGTGCGTCGCCACGAGCCGCCCCCAACGAGTCGTGCGGAGAGCGCGACCTTGCGCACGAAGCGGTCGCGCCGCTCGGGGCGCCCGAGCACCGTCTCGACGAGCGCCCCGAGCGCGCGGCGCAGCGTCAGCTCGTTCCCGACCGCCTCGGGAAACTCGAGCGCCTCCGCCACTTCCGCGGGCGGGCGGCGTCCGCGCACGCGCGCAGACGCTCCGCCTCTCGCCAAGCTCCAGGCGCGCCGGCCGTCCGGCCCCAAGCGTTCGGCGACGGCGCCACCCGGGAGCCCGGCAAGCTGTCCGAGCTTTCGCACTCCGAGCGATTCGAGCTCTTCGTAGCGCTGCCGCTCGAGCGGCAGGAGTGTCAGCGGCAGGGGCGCGAGGAACCGCCCCAGCTCGTCGTCGCGGACGACGAGCAGCTGCCCCGGCCGCGCGACGGATGCCGCGGCGAGCGCTGCGAAGCGCCGTCCCGCCGCGCCGATGCGCGCGTCCCACGCGGTGCCGACTGCCGTGAGCGCGCGCCGGAGCGCCGGGTCGAGGCCGCCGTAGAGGCGCTCCACCCCACGCGTCTCGAAGTACGCGATGCCGGGCACGGCCGGCTCGACCGAGAAGCCCGCGTCCTCGAGCGAGCGGACGATCTCCTCCCACGCGAGCTCGGCCGCCGCGGGATCGGGCTCGACGAGCACGAGCTGCGGGCACGTCGCGAGCGCCTCGCCGAGGCGCATCTGCGGGCGCACGCCCGCCGCCTCCGCCGCGGGCGTCACCGGCCCGAGCAGCGGTTCCCCACCCGGCTCCGGCGAGAGCGCGGCCGGCCGCAGCGCGAGGGCAGGCGTCTTCCGCAGCGCCGCCTTCAATTCGAACCCGGGGATGGAGAGGCAGGCGAGCATCGGAACGTCTGTTCTACACGAACGTACGTTCGCCGTCAAGTCGGGAGCGCATTCTCCCGACAGTGATCCCCATGATCATGCGAATCGTCTCCCTCGCCGCCGCTTGCAGCGCCGCCCTCCTGGTCGTGCTGCCCGCCGCCGCGAAAACACCTCCCCCGCTCGTCGTCGCCAAGGTCGGCATCGAGGTGGCCAAGCTCGGTCTCGCCTCCGGCGGCATCGACACGGCGACGTCCAAGTGCACGTCGAAATCCTGTCTGTCGAAGAGCTTTACGGCCTTCTACACGCAGGCTCGCTCGCTCGACAACGCGCTCAAGGCTCTCTGGACGGCCGCTGGTCGGTCGGGTCCGTGCGCTTCTGCAGCCGTCAACGCCGGCGCCGGTTTCGACTCTCTCACCGGCAACTACCACAGCTTCGAGACCGCGACGTTGAAGAACGACAAGGCGGCTGCAACGGCTGCCTACGGACAGATCCAGGCGAAGACCTCTCGCCTGACCGCGATCATCAGCTCGTTCAAGACCAAGTGCCGGTAGGCGGGCGCCGGTAGCCCGACTGCTGCCGGGCTCGCCTAGCGTGTCCGCGCGAACCGCTGGACCGCCTCGATCAGCTCCTCCGTCTTCGCGGCGGCGTCGGCCTCGTCACCGGAGACGAGCGCGCCGGCGACGCAGTGGCGGACGTGGTCGTCGAGGATCGTCAGCGCGAGCGACTCGAGGGCGGTGTTGGCGGCGGCGATCTGCGTGAGGATGTCGATGCAGTAGCGGTCGTCCTCGACCATGCGCTCGATCCCGCGCACCTGTCCTTCGATGCGGTGGAGCCGCTTGACGAGCGCGCCCTTGTTCTCGGCATAGCCGTGCGTGTGCGTCTGCGGGGTCTCGGTCACGTGATCGCTCCCGGGTCGGGCCGGCGCACGCTCTGGAAGCGGCGGAGGCGAAGGCTGTTCGTGACGACGAAGAGGCTCGAGCAGGCCATCGCAGCCGCGGCGACGATCGGGTCGAGCAGGCCTGCGACGGCAAGCGGGATCGCGGCGACGTTGTAGGCGAAGGCCCAGAAGAGATTGCCCTCGATC
This sequence comes from Gaiellaceae bacterium, assembly GCA_035532715.1. Lineage (GTDB taxonomy): Bacteria > Actinomycetota > Thermoleophilia > Gaiellales > Gaiellaceae > Palsa-739. The sequence goes on from DATKQO010000040.1 coordinate 15,751, forward strand.
GTGCGCAGCGTCCGCCGCGCGAGACGGATCGCGTCCACGGCGGCACGCAGGTCGCCGGAGACGAGCGTCAGGTCGGACGCCTCGATCGCGACGTCGGTACCCGTGCCGATCGCGAGCCCGAGGTCGGACTGCGCGAGCGCCGGCGCGTCGTTGACACCGTCGCCGACCATCGCGACGACCCTTCCCTCTTCCTGCAGGCGCATGATCTCGCGTACCTTGTCGGCGGGATAGACCTCGGCGAGCACACGGTCGATCCCGACCTCGCGCGCGACGCGCTGCGCGGTCTCCTCCGTGTCGCCGGTGAGAAGCACCGGC
>DATKQO010000041.1:0-4469 GCA_035532715.1 Gaiellaceae bacterium
GCGCGGCGTGAGCACCGGCACCGAGGCCTCGTCGAACGCGTCACCGTGCGGCGCGGAGCCGGAGAGCGAGCGCGGCACGATCACCGCGACGAGGCCGTCGAGCTCCGCGAGCGCGCCCGCCTCGCGCATCGTGGCGGCGAGCAGGTCGCCCGCGGCGACGTGGACGAGGCGAGGAGGCTCGCCGCCCTGCCGGTACGCGAGCGGCGGCTCGACGTCGGGGGCGATGAGCTCGAGCAGCGGCAGCGCCAGCTCCATGATCTCGGCAGGTACGCGGTAGGCATGGCGCAACTCCTCGATCGTCACCACCGCGTCCTGTGGCAGGTACGGCTCGAGCTCCTGCCAGCGCCGGTAGACAACCGGCCCGGTCGCCTGGGCGACGTCGCCGAGGATCGTCAATGATCCGTCGAGCGCCCGGCGCGAGATCGCGTGCAGCTGCAGCGGCGAGAGATCCTGCGCCTCGTCGACGATGACGTGGCCGTACGCGCGCGGCGCGCCGTCGACGAGCGTGCGCGCCACGTCGAGGAGCGGCAGGTCGTGCTCGCTCCAGCGCAGGTCGGCGGCCCGCCTGGGCCGGTCGCGGAGCAGCAGCTTCTGCTCCGCGGGCTCGAGGATCCCGTCGGCCGCCTCGGCGAGCGCGGCCGGCGACACGAGCAGGCGCGCGACGAGCTTGTCCGGCCGCGGCAGCGCGAGCACGCGCTCGAGGTACTTCACGAGGAAGCCGTCCCTGCGGAGCGCCCGCTCGAGCTCGTCGAAGCTGCGCAGGGCGCGCGGCCCGAGCAGCTCGCCGTAACGCTCGTAGAAGCGGCGGAGGAGCGCCATGCGGAAACGCTCGCGCGCCTGCGACAGCGCGAGCCCCGACTCGAGCGCCTCGTCGAGCAACCCGACGACGTCACGCTCGCGGACAGAGACGAAGACGCCGTCGACGTAGAGCACGAGCTCCTCCGGTGCCGGGCGCACCGCAGTCTCGACCGCACGCTGCACGACCTCCGCGAGCCGCGTGTCGGCCTTCAGCCGTGCGACGTCGGCCGCCTCCTCCCGCTCGACCACGACGCCGTCGAGCAGCTCCGAGACGGCGCGCTGCTCGACCGCGTCCTCGCCGAGCGCGGGCAGGACATGCGAGACGTAGTCCATGAAGGTCGGGTTCGGCCCGACGACGAGTACGCGCCGGAGCTGCTCCCGGTGCGTGTAGAGAAGCCACGAGGCGCGGTGCAGCCCGACCGCGGTCTTCCCCGTGCCCGGCCCGCCCTGGATGACGAGCGTGCCGTCCGGCGCCGCGGTGATGAGCCGGTACTGGTCGGACTGGATCGTCGCGACGATGTCGCGCATCCGCCCCTCGCGGCGCCGGTCGAGCTCCTCGAGCAGGAAGTCCGAGACGGACGCGCCCTCGACGGCCGAACCGTCGAGCGACTCGTCGGTGATGTCGACGATCCGCCGCTTGTCGGTGCGGTACCGCCGCCGCTGCGTCACGCGCTGCGGGTTGGACGGCGTCGCGGTGTAGAACGGGCGCGCGGCGGGCGCCTGCCAGTTGACGACGAGCGGCTCGCGGGCGTCGTCGTGCACCCAGCGGCGGCCGACGTAGAGCGGGCGCAACGACCCGTCGAGCGTCAGCCGGCCGAAGCAGAGCCCCTGCTCGGCGTCCTGGAAGGTCCGCGCGCGGCGCTTCGCCCAGGCCTCCATCGCGAGCGCGGCGAACTCGGTCGCCATCGCGTCCTGTGTGCGCCCGAGCGTCGTCCGCATCTTCTCGAGGCACGCGTACGCGTGGTCGACGTAGGCCTGTTCCGCTGCGAGCTCGGGGTGCGCCACGGGGGCGAAAGGGTATCGGCGTAGGATCGCGCTGTGAAGCTCGGCGTCAATCTCGGCTACGCGCCCCCGGGGACGAACCCGGCGGAGCTCGTCCCGCACGTGCAGGCCGCGGAGAGGCTCGGCTACGACTCGGTCTGGACGGCCGAAGCGTGGGGAACCGACGCGGTCACCGTGCTCGCGTGGCTCGCCGCGTCGACGAGCGTGATCAAGGTGGGCTCCGCGATCATGCAGATCCCCGGCCGGACGCCCGCGAACACGGCGATGACGGCCGCGACGCTCGACCTCATGTCGGGCGGCCGCTTCATCCTCGGCCTCGGCACCTCCGGCCCGCAGGTCGTCGAGGGGTGGCACGGCGAGCCGTGGGGGAAGCCGCTCGGCAAGACGCGCGAGTACGTCGAGATCGTGCGCGCGGCCCTCCGGCGCGACACGGTCGAGCACCACGGCGAGCACTACCGGATCCCCTACGACGGCCCGGGCGCGACCGGCCTCGGCAAGCCGCTGAAGATGATGCTGCGGCCGCTGCGGCCCGACATCCCGATCTTCCTCGCCGCGATCGGCCCGAAGAACGTCGCCCTCGCGGCAGAGATCGCCGACGGCTGGCTGCCGATCTTCGTCGACCCGGAGCGCTTCGACGACGCGTTCGGGCCGAGCATCGCGGGCGCCCCTGCCGGCTTCGAGATCGCGGCGACCGTCAGCGTCCTCGTCGGCGACGACGTGCAGGCGCTGCGCGACTCGCTCAAGCCGTACCTCGCCCTCTACGTCGGCGGCATGGGCGCCAAGGGGAAGAACTTCTACAACGCGCTCATGCGCCGCTACGGGTGGGAGGCGGAGGCCGAGCGCATCCAGGAGCTCTATCTCGCGGGCAGCCAGCGCGAGGCGATCGCGGCGGTGCCGGACGAGCTCGTCGACGCGGTGGCGCTCGTCGGCCCGAAGGAGCGCATCCGCGACCGGCTCGAGGCGTGGCGCGAGACGCCGGTCACGACGCTCGTCGTCGGCTCGCCGCAGCCCGAGGCGCTGCACGTGCTCGCCGAGCTCGTGCTCTGACGGACAGCCTGACCGGCGACCCTTCACGTGGCGTGACCGCCTCGCGTAGGCTCCCGGCTGCCGTAGTTCTCTCGGGGAAAGGGGAAACACCGTGAAGAGCACCATCCGCGTGGCGCTCGCCGCGCTCGCAGCGGCCGGGATCGCCGCGACGCCTGCGGCGGCGGGGGGAGGGAAGATCGGCATCTCGCCGGTCGTCGACGTGAGCCGCGACCAGCTCTCCCAGAACGAGACGCCGATCGCGATCAACCCGGCGAACCCGTCGAACATGATCACCGGCGCGAACGACTGGAACTACAACGACGGCTGCGCCGTCAACACGACGTCGAACGGCGGCGCGACCTGGACGCCGACGCTGCCGAACGGCTTCCTGCCCGGGATCACATCGTTCACGAACGATCCGAGCGTGCCCGGAACGGGCTCCTACGACGCCGGCGGCGATCCGACGATCGCGTTCAGCCCCGACGGGAAGATCGCGTACTACGTCTGCCAGGCGTTCGACTTCACCTCGCCCTACGACATCGCGCTGCTCCTGAACCGCTCCTACGACGGCGGGTTCACCTGGCAGAAGACCGGCCTCGTGCAGATCTCGACGTTCAACGGGAACGGCACGACGAACGGCTCGAACGGGAAGTTCCCGGACCACGAGAACATCCATGTCGACCCCGTGACGGGCTACGTGTACGTGACGTGGGCGGAGTTCAGCGGCAACACGCACTCGCCCGTCTACGTCGCGGTGTCGCACGACCAGGGGGCCACGTGGACGCTGAACCAGGTCACCTCCGGGACCGTCCGCAACAATCAGGACCAGCGGATCGTCACCGACCCGTCCGGGAACGCGTACCTCGTGTTCGACAACGGCGTGCAGGGCGGCAAGGGCACCGTGCTCTACGTCTCGAAGTCCACGGACGGCGGGCTCTCGTGGAGCAAGCCGGTGCAGTTCGCGGCGCTGACCGATCCGGTCTGCCTCTTCCCGACGTACTGCTTCAACATCTCGGGTGGCGCGTTCCGCGCGGGCGGCTCGTATCCCGCCCCCGCCTTCGACCCGGTGCATGACCGCCTCGACGTCCTCACCGCGGACATCCGGGGGCCGTACGCCCAGATGTATCTCTATTCGCTCAAGCCCGATCTCTCGCTCGACTTCTCGACGATGCTCCCGGCCGGGTTCGGCGACCGCTTCATGGGCGAGCTGTCCACCGCGCCGAACGGCCGCCTCGACGCGTCGTTCTGGGATCGCGGCTACTCCGGCAACCAGCTCGTCGACCTGACGTACGCGACGAGCGGTGACGGCGGGCACACGTGGCGGCAGGCGCGCGTCACGACCACCGGCTACGACCCGTCGCAGTGGGGCGTCCCGTCGGGCTCGGGCTTCCGCCCGTTCATCGGCGACTACAACGGCATCGCCTCGACGAACGCGTTCGCCGCGATGACGTGGACCGGCGTCGCTTCTCCGCAGCCGTACAACCTCGAGATCGACTTCGCGACCGCGACGCCGTAGGCGTCAATGCAGCTGGACGGCGCGGCCTTCGGGTCGCGCCGTCCGGCGAAAAACGGCCCCGAAAATGCCTCGTCCCCGTGAACCCGAGGGCCCACAGGGACTTGGCACGAGGAATCTCTCACGCCGA
>DATKQO010000042.1:0-17896 GCA_035532715.1 Gaiellaceae bacterium
GCCGCCTGCCGTCACGGCGCACGGTCGCCTGTTGTGGCAGGTAGCGCCGAAGCGCCTCGACGGCCTGCTCCGCCTGCTGCTCCTGGAAGAACGCGAAGAGCGCGTTCAACACGATCACGGCGAGGATCGCGAAGCCGATCATGTGCATCCCGGCGCCGAAGGCGAGCGCCGCGGCGAGCCAGAGCAGGAGTGCGAGCGGGTGCGTGAACTGCAACGCAAGCTCCCGTGGCCAGCGCCGCCCGCCGCGGCGGCGCAACTCGTTGGGGCCGTGGGCGACCAGGCGTCGCTGCGCCTCGCGGCTCGAGAGCCCCTCGGGGCGGGTCGCAGGATCGGCTCCCGTGCTGTCGCTCGCTGCGCGTGGGTCGCGGACTGTGACGGGGCTCACCTCCTTCACGTGCTTCACGCTCGCCCGTTCGCGGTCGGCGTTCATCGGCGCCCGCTCGGAGCACGCGTGCGGCGAACCCGTAGCTCGGCCCGTCGCGCGCGCGGGCGCGTTCCGTGCGTTGCGCAGATACCCCGAGCAGGGTCAGGGAAATCCCTGACGCGCGAGAGAGGCGCCGGGGCGATCGTCGTGATGCGCCTCGGCACGGATCGCCGGTAGGACGAAGCTCCACCCCGAAGGCGGCAGGAAGAACCGTCCGAACGCCTTTCCGGTGAAGTGGACGAAAGCGACACCGGCTCGACGAAGGTCAAGAGAAGGAGCCCGTGACAACGGGCTCCTTCTCTTTTGGGCTCAGCCGTCGATCGCGGTCGCGGCGGGCGCGGACGCCGCCTCGAGAAACGCGGCTCGGGGCTCGAAGCGGGCCTGGAAGAAGCGCAGGTGCGCAGGCTCGTAGGTCATCCGCAGGCCGGGAAGCAGCTCGCGCCGCGCGTAGACCTCGGTGACGACGTCGGCGACGTAGTCCAGGTGCTCCTGCGTGTAGACGCGCCGTGGGATCGTCAGCCGGACGAGCTCGAGACCTGTGTAGGGGTCCGTGCCGTGCTGGCCGGAGACGATGCCGCGCTCCATCGAGCGCACGCCGCCGGCCAGGTAGAGCGCGGCCGCGAGCGTTTGCGCCGGAAACTCGTCCTGGGGCACGTGGGGGAGGAAGCGCTTCGCGTCGAGGAAGACGGCGTGCGCTCCGACGGGGACGACGATGGGGACACCGCGCTCCAACAGGAGCGACGCGAGGTGTGCGCTCTGCGAGACGTAATGGCGCACGACCGGCTCGGCGGTCGCCTCGCGGATTCCCTGCGCGAGCGCCTCGAGGTCGTGACCGGCCAGGCCGCCGTAGTGGGGGAAGCCTTCGTAGATGACGACGAGCTCGCGCGCGGCCTGTGCGAGGCCGTCGTCGTTCACGGCCAGGAGGCCGCCGATGGGGACGAAGTGGCCCTTCTTCGACGAGAAGATCGCGCCGTCGGTGAGCGCCGCGATCGCAGCGATCAGCTCCGGGAGCGTCCGCTCGCTCTCGCCGGGCTCGCGGTCCTTGATGAAGAGGGCGTTCTCGGAGAGCCGGGTACCGTCGAGGATCAGGGGCACCCCGTGCGCGCGTGTCAGCTCGCGCACTCCCGTGAGGTTCGCGAGCGAGAACGGCTGGCCGCCCGCCATGTTCACGCACGCCTCGACGCGCACGTAGGCGATGCGCTCCGGTGCGGCGGCGGCGAGCACGCGCTCGAGCTGGGCCAGGTCGAGGTTGCCCTTGAACGGGTGCGTCGACTCGGGGTCGATCGCCTCCGCGATCGAGACGTCGACCCAGACGCCGCCGGCGAGCTCGACGTGCTCGCGCGACGTCGTGAAGTAGAGGTTCGAGGGCACGAGCTGCCCCGGCTTGACGAGTGCCTTCGCGAGCAGGTGCTCTGCGCCGCGTCCCTGATGCGTCGGGATGACGTGCCGGAAGCCGTAGACCTCGCGCACCGCCGCCTCGAGGCGGAAGAAGCTGCGCGAGCCCGCGTAGGCCTCGTCGCCGAGCTCCATCGCCGCGCGCTGCTCCTGTGAGACCGCGGAGGTGCCGCTGTCGGTCAGGAGGTCGACGAACACGTCCTCGGAGCGCAGGAGGAACGTGTTGAAGCCTGCGTCGAGGAGCGCGCGCCGCCGGAGCGGCTCCGGCCGGAGGGCGATCGGCTCGACGACCTTGATCTTCCAGGGAGGCGCCGCCACGCCCCGGATCGTGACCGCTCCGGTCGAGGCGCGCATCCGGAATCCACCGAGACGGGCCGCGGCCGACTACGGATGCCCGACGGCGGCCTCGGTGACCACGGTCGACACGTGCACGCCGTACAGGTCGCGGGCCCGGTGCTCGATGCCCTGCTCGAGCCAGAGGCGGTGCCGGGCGTCGGGTACCGCGAGCAGGATCTCGTTGGCCGGGAAGGTGGCCAGGGCATCGCCGAGCGCCTGGAGGGGATCGTCGCTCCCCACGACCCCGTGGACCTCGAGGCCGAGGCGCGCCACCGCCTGCATCATGTCGACCAGCCGAGCCCGGGCTTCCCCACGCTCGAGCTCCTCGTCGTCGAACAGGTAGTGCAGCGGCGCGGCGAGCACGGGTGCGACGACGAGCACCTCGGCCGCTCGGTCACCTCTTCTCCCGCGCAACGCGGCGGCAAGCGCGGCGCTCGTGCAGCCGGTGTCGGCGAGGACGAGCAGCCTGAGCGGGCCCCGCACGCGCGGATGGAGGCGGATGCCGTTCGCCCGCATGTGCGGGAACACGCCGACGGCCAGGCCGCCGATCAGCAGCCCGATCGCCGCAGCGACGCCGAAACCGATCCAGCCGAGGGCGGGCGGCTTGACGACGAGCGCGGCGACGAGCAGCAGCGCCGCGAAGTAGCCGACGACGGGCGCCAGGATCAGAAGGGCGTATGGCCTGGAACGCATTCGCGCACCTCCGGGCGGCGACGTGATGACCGTCACCTCGCCTGAGCGACTCCGTATCGGTGGCGGAGCGGATTCGCGGCTCGGGCAACTACGGACGCGGACGGACGGCGCCGAGGCGGAACCGGCCGGAGAGAGGCTTTTCTCCGGTCTCGGGCTCCAGGGCCCGGCTTTGCGGCGTAGTGTGTGTTCGACGATGAGCAGGGAAACCGCGATCTCGAACGACACCGTGATCATCCGCGTGCCCGGCAGTGCGGAGATCAACTGGCGGACGCAGCGGATGGTGAGCCTCGGCGCCGGGCCCGAGCTTGCGGCGATGATCGCCGACAGCGACGCCGACGTGCACGACATCGAGCGCATGCTCAAGGCCGGCTGCCCGCTCGAGCTCGCATGGACGATCGTGCGGCCCATCGTCGACAAGCCGCCGGCCGAGGCCGGCGCCGTGGATCCCGCCGTCTGACCGAGCGCGCCGTCGTTGCGGTAGCGTGGCCGGCATGACCGATCCCGTCTCGTGGCTTCAGATCGCGCAGGGGTGGAGCGTCGTCACCTCCGACGGAGTCGGCGTCGGCACGGTCGCCCAGGTCGAAGGCGACAAGCAGGACGACATCTTCGACGGCCTGGCCGTCGAGCCCGCGCAGTCTGCGCAGCTGCTCTACGTGCCGGGCGAGCAGATCGGGGCGATCCATCCCGGCGAGGTGACCCTGAAGATCTCCTCCGCGGACACCGGCACGCTCGAGCCGTTTCAGGCGCCGCCGCCCGAGACGGCGTGGCGTCCGGGAAAGCCGCCGCTCGCGACCCGAATGTCGAGTTGGCTGCGCGGCCGCCGCTAGCAGTCCCGCCGCGTCACCGCTTCCGGAAGAACCACTTCACGCGCAGGATCTGCAGCAGCCGTTGCACGAGCATCGCGCCTCCTCCTCCTCGTCGTCGTCGTCTCGCGGACGAACGTAGCACCGTCGGCTTCCGTGCGCCCGCCGTCCCCGCGCCGGTTCGTCGCCGGAGCCCGTAGAGCGTCGCCGGCGGTTCGTGCACGCCGTCGGCGTCAGGTGGTGCGCTCTGCGTTCTGGAAGCGAGCGCGCAGGCGGTCGACGGCGGGCATGAGGGCGAGCGCGGGGACGATCGGCAGCCAGAAGTTGAAGAGGCGGTAGACGAGAACGCCGACGAGGGCAGGAACGAAGCGCACGCCCATCCAGAAGAGCGCGAAGGTGAGGGCGACCTCGACGATTCCGGCGCCTCCCGCGGGGAGCGCCCTCCGCGTGAGGACGTATCCCCCCGTGTAGGCGAGCACGAGTGCCGAGACGGTGATCCTCGTGCCGCCGACGAGCTGGAGCGCCGCCCAGAGACAGAGGATGTCACCCGCCCAGTAGAGGCCGCTGCCGGCGACGCCGAGCCCGTGCTCGTGGGGGTTCGTGAGAAACGTGCGGAGGGTGCCGGCGCCGCGAACGGAGTTCGCGAACGTCCGCCGGATCCAGCCTTCGCCGCGGCCGCTGTGGCTCAGTCGCCGGAAACGCTTCGGCGAGGTCGCCCAGACGGCGAGCAGGAAGATGGGGATGATCGTCAGCGACGGCAGCGTCGTCGAGTCGCTCGCGTGTCCGTCCGCGCGGAGATAGAGGAAGACGGACGCGACGAGCGCGGCGACGCCGAGCACCGCGTACTCGAGGAACCCGAGGGCGAGCACGCGGCTTGCGGCGTCGCGCTTCCCCGCGCCTGCGCGCCGGAACGCCCAGTAGTCGACGGCGAAGCCGCCCGACGAGCGGGTCGCCGCGAACACGCCGAAGCCGGCGACGACGGTCTTGGCCGAAACAGCCATGTCCAGCTCGGGCCCGTCGTCCACGCGCGCCATGTCGCGAATCGTCAGGACATAGCCGAGATAGGCGGCGAGCTCGCCGCCGAGGCAGACGCCGAGCCAGAGCCACGCGTGCGGGGTGTAGACACGATGCAGCACCTTCGGCCAGCCGGCGGAGGCGGCGAGCACGAGCGAGGTCGCGATCGTCGCGCCCGCCGCGACCATGATCACGACGAGCGGCTTCTCCTCGAGAGCCACGAACATCCGCCCGGCGAGCTCGCGCGCGGCGCGCGCGTTGCGCTTCACCGCGTCAGGCGGGGGAGTGGTCAGGTGCGCGGGCGGACGCGCAGATCCACGTAGCCGGGGCGCCGCGCCCGCGGTCCGCGCAGGCTCGGCAGCCGCCGAACGGCCGACCAGACTCGCGGGTGGATGATGCGCCGCAGCATCGCCCCGAACGCTAGCGAATCGCGGGCGCGGAGGCCGCGGGGAGTCGCGTGCGGAGCGGTGCCTGCGGTCAACTCTGCGCGACGATCACGGTTGCGCCGACAGGGAGCCAGTCGTAGAGGAACGACATCGCGTCGTGCGGCACGTGGACGCAGCCGTGGCTCGCATAGGGGCCGTTCTGGGAGCCGGCGCCGAAGGCGCTCGCAGGCTCGCCGGGATCGTCGTGCAGGAAGTCGTTGTCGTAGAAGTACATGGCCCAGGTCACCGGAGTCGGCGGATACCAGTAGGGGTTCCCCTTGGGCCACGGCGAGATGAACGTGTAGGGGCTGAAGCGGCTGTGGATGTAGAAGCTCCCGACGGGTGTCGGCAGAGCGGGCCGCCCCGTCGTGACCGGGGTCGTCAACACCGGCCGGCCGTCCAGGTAGGCGGTCAGCGTCTGCGTGCCGAGACGAACGACGACCGCCTTCTGGTTGCGCGGTGCGGGTGCCGCCGTCCGGCGTTGCGCCAGCCGGAGCGCGCCGGAGCGTCCCTGGAGGAGATAGGCCGTGACCGCTGCTCGCGCACGCCCTGTGTCGATCCGGACGCCGGCCCGCGCGCGCGAGACGACGGCGTGCCGGCCGAGGAGGCGCACGACTGCCTGCCGCGCCGGCTGCCCGTAGCGGCGGTTCGCGGTGGCGAGATACGCGGTGAGCCGGCGCGTGTCGAGCGAGAGCGGGACCGTCAGCGCCTGGCCCGGCAGCGCCTGCAGCGCCCGCGTGACCCGGTCCGCATCGACGCGGGCGCCGAGCGCCGTGCGCGAGGCCGACCACTGCCGGCCCCCGAAGGCGAGCCGGACCGGTGCGGCAGCGTGCTGCCGGAGAACGCGGAGCGCCTCCGGCTCGGCCAGGCCGCCGACCGCGACGCCGTTGATCGTGGCGCCCTGCGGAATGAGGCCGGCCGGCAAGGTCGTGAACGTCTGGTCGCCGCTCGTGGCCGTGTCCGTGCCGTCGGTCACGACGACGGTGAAGTGATACGTCGTCTGTGGCGTCAGCCCGGTGAGGACGGTTTCGAGCGGCTGACCCGTCCCGGCGGCGGCAACCGGCGACGCGGCGGTGCAGAGCCCGTAGTCCGCCGACGGCCCGTACTCGACGAGGGAGGTCGCCTGGTCGGATGCGCCGAGGATCGACGCCTCGAGCCGGGCCGAGGAGGGGCCCACGAGCACCGCGCCGGCGGGGACCGCGGCCGAGAGGGCCCCGCTCGTCGCGCCCGCGGCCGGCACCGGGCACGCATCGCGCGAAACGGCCGCCGCCGGGCCGGCCACGGCCAGCACGAAGACGGCCAGCGCGAACGCCGGCACGAATGAGAGTTTCAACCCCACCTCGGACACGGTATGCCCACCAGGATAGGCGTCACGCCTCGCCGCCGGATCCGAGCTCGACGTGGTGAGCGACCCGTTCTTGCAAGTGCTCGATATTTCGGTCAAGGTGACGCAATATGGCTGACGTGGGTCTGGAGGTCGCCGTCGTCGGGGCCGGCGTGGTCGGGCTTGCGATCGCGCGGGAGCTCCAGGGTCGAGGCGTGCGCGTCGCGGTCTTCGAACGCACCGGGGTCGGTGCGGGCGCGTCAGGCGTGCAGCCGGGGGGCGTGCGCCAGCAATGGGGCACGCCGATCGCGTGCCGGCTCGCCCGCGAGTCGGCGGCCTTCTACGGGGACGCGGACGCGCACCTCGACGCGCCGGTGCCGCTCGGCTTTCGCGCCTGCGGCTACCTCTTCGTGGCGCACACGGACGAGACCCTCGCTCGTCTCGCCGCCAACGTCGCCGTGCAGAACACCGAGGGTATCGCCTCGCGCGTCGTAACCCCGGCGGAGGCGGCTCGGCTCGTCCCGGGCCTGCGCGCAGAGGCGATCGCCGGGGGCGCATGGTGTGCCGACGACGGCTACTTCGACCGGCCCCAGGGCGTCGTCGAGGCGTTCGCCCGCGGCCTGGACATCCGGATCGGAGCGATCGACTCGCTCGACGCGAACCTCGCGGAGACCGTTGTCGTCGCGGCAGGAGCGGCCACCGCGGATCTGCTGCGTCCGCTCGGCGTGGACCTCCCGATCGGGCGGGAGGACCGTTTCCTCTTCCTGAGCGAGCCCGTGCGGGAGCGGCTTCTCGAGCCGCTCGTCGTCTCGGCCGAGCGACGGTTCGCCGCAAAGCAACTCGGCGACGGCAGAGTGCTGGCGAGCGACCTCGGGGCGCGCGGCGACGAGTCGCAGCGGGACGTCTGGCGGGCCAACGTGCGCGCCGGAGTCGAAGAGCTTCTCCCGGCGCTCGAATACGTCTCCTTTCCGACGCTCGTTCGCGGCGAGTACGACGTGACCCCGGATCACCAGCCGATCCTCGGCCGCGTCCGTGAGGGGCTCTACGTCGCAGCCGGCTTCAGCGGGCACGGGTTCATGATCGCGCCGGCGGTTGCGCGGATCGTCGCGGATGCCGTGATGGGGCTGCCGCCCGACGATGCGCTTCGCATCCTCGACCTTGCACGTTTCGAGGAGAATCGTCTCGTGCCCGAGCCGCAACTGGTCTAGTGCGCTGATGTTCTGGCAGCTCGTGGCTAACGGCCTCGTCACCGGGTCCGTGATCGCGATCGCGGCCGTGGGAGTGTCGCTCGTCTACGGCATCCTGCGACTGGTCAACTTCGCGTACGGCGACTTCATGGCGTTCGGCGCGCTCGCGGCGTATGCGTTCAACGGGCCGCTCGGCCTCGGGATGATCCCCGCGACTCTGCTCGGCATGCTGGCGACGGCCGTTCTGTCGCTCGTGCTCGATCTGGTGCTCTGGCGGCCGTTGCGCGCACGCCGCGCCGGCTTCATGAGTCTCTTCCTCGCATCGATCGGGCTCGCGCTCGTCCTGCGTCAGGTGCTTCTGCTTGCGTATGGACCGCAGCCCCAGGCGTACAACGTCAACCAGTACAAGGTCTATGTCATCGGCAGCGTTCGGCTCTCGGAGCCCCAGCTCATCACCATTCTCGGCGCGGCGGCCGCCATCGGCGCGATCGGCGTCTTCCTCTCCCGTTCGACCGTGGGCCGAACGATGCGTGCGCTCGCGGACGACAGGTCTCTTGCGGCGATCGCGGGGATCGATGTCGGTCGCGTCATCACCTACACCTGGCTCTTGTCGGGCCTGCTTGCCGGGCTCGCCGGCGTGTTCGCCGGGCTCGTCCAATCGTCATTCGACCCGAACTTCGGTTTCCAGCTCCTCCTGCCGGTCTTTGCCGCGGTGGTGCTCGGCGGCATCGGGAGCGCATACGGCGCCCTGGCCGGCGGGCTCGTCCTCGGGTTGGCGATGGAGCTCTCGACCTGGCAATCGCTGTTCGGCGGCGTGAACCCGGTGTACAAGCCCGTCGTTGCCTTCGCGATCCTCGCCGCCGCGCTCATGGTGCGTCCGCAGGGCCTCTTCGGGCGCGCGAGAGTCGTATGAGCGTCCTCGCAAGCGGCAGTTTCTGGGCGTTCGTCGGCGTCGTCGCGGGCATCTACACGATTCTCGCGCTCGGTCTTCAGCTGCAGTTCGGCTTCACCGGCTTGCTCAACTTCGGCCAGGTCGCCTTCATGGCGATCGGTGCCTATGGGATGGCGATCCTCGTCGTCAAGGAGCACTGGAGCACGTGGCTCGCCGCACCGCTCGGGGTGCTCGCAGCAGGCGCCGCGGGCCTACTGCTGGGGCTGCCGGCGTTGCGCCTCCGGTCGGACTACTTCGCGATCGTCACGATCGCCTTCAGCGAGATCGTGCGCTACGTGGCCACAAACGAGGATTCGCTGACCGGCGGCTCGCAGGGAACGATCGCGCTCGGCAACGTCGGTGTCGCCGCCCAGTACAACGGCGAGTGGGTGCGCTTTCAGGCGACCGTCCAGCGTTGGCTCGGCCTTTCGTCGAAAGACGTGACGATGCTCGTGATCGTCTGGGCTGCGGCGATCGTGCTGCTCGTTCTCGTCTGGCTTGCGGTCCGGACGCCGTGGGGACGCGTGCTGCGCGCGATCCGCGAAGACGAAGACGCCGCGGCATCGCTCGGGAAGAACGTCCTCGCCTACAAGCTGCAAGTGCTTGCGATCGGCTCCGCGCTCGCCGGGATCGCCGGATGCTTCTACGCGTGGCAGTTCTACTACTTCAGTCCCGACGACTTCCAGCCCCTCTTGACCTTCTTCGCCTGGATGATCGTGATCCTCGGCGGGCTCGGTCGCGTGTGGGCCGTTCCGGTGGGCGCGGTCGTGTTCGGGTTCCTCTTCGCCGGGACGCGTTTTCTCGACTTCCCGCCGCTGTCCTACCTGAGCGGTGCCGACCGTGCCTATGTGCGGTTGATCGTGATCGGCCTCGTGATCATCGGCCTCGTGCTCGTGCGTCCGCAGGGGATCCTCGGCAAGCGGGACGAGATGGTGCTCGAGTGAGCAGCGGCCTCCAGGTGCAGGAGGTCGTTCGTGCGTTCGACGGTGTGCGCGCGGTCGACGGCGCGAGCCTCGAGGTCGAGCCTGGTTCGATCACCGGTCTGATCGGTCCCAACGGAGCGGGCAAGTCGACACTCTTCAACTGCATCTCGGGATTCGTGCGGGCGCAATCCGGCCGCGTGTTGCTCGACGGGAAGCGCATCGATCATCACCTCCCGCACCGGATCGCGCGTGCAGGGCTCGTGCGCACCTTCCAGACTCCGCGCGCGTTGACGCGCATGACCGTGCTCGAGAACGTGATGCTCGGCGCGCCTCGCCATGCGGGCGAGCGGCTGGGCGGCTCCCTCGCGCCCGCGGCGCGCCGCCGCGAACGGGAGGTGAGGAGCCGTGCGGGCGAACTGCTCGAGCTCGTGCGACTCGACGGGCACTCGAGCGCGCTCGCAGGCACCCTCTCCGGTGGGCAGCGCAAGCTGCTCGATCTCGTTCGTGCGTTGATGGCGGAGCCGCGGATCCTGCTCCTCGACGAGCCGATGGCCGGTGTCAGCCCGACGTTGCGGGTCGAATTGCTCGAGCACATTCTCGCGTTGCGTGCGCGCGACGGGATTACGTTGCTGATCGTCGAGCACGACCTCGACTTCGTGATGCGCGCGAGCGATCGTGTGGTCGTGATGAACGACGGTCGCGTGATCATGCGGGGCTCTCCGGACGAGGTGCGCGCCGACGAGCGTGTGGTCGACGCGTATCTCGGTGCGCGTCATGAGGTCGCATGAGCCTGCTCGAAGTCGACTCGCTCGTCGCCGGCTACGACGACGCGCTCGTGCTGCGCGGCGTGTCGCTCACCGCGGACGCCCACGAGATCGTCGCCGTGATCGGGCCGAACGGCGCAGGCAAGTCGACGCTGCTGAAGGCGATCTACGGGCTCGTCACGTGGCGGGGCGGGTCGGTGCGGTTCGGCGGCGAGGACGTGACGGGTCTCCGGGCCGACCGCCTGACGCGCCGGGGGCTCAATTTCGTCCCGCAGACGGAGAACGTCTTTCCGACGCTCACGCTCGCGGAGAACGTTCACGTCAGCGCGCTCGTGCTTCCGAAGAGCGAGCGCAGCGCGGCGGTCGAGCGGGTGAGGGAGCTGTTCCCGATCCTCACGGACCGCGCGCGCCAGCGCGCAGGGACGCTCTCGGGAGGTCAGCGCAAGCTGGTCGCTCTCGCGCGCGCGCTCGTCACGCGGCCGACGTTGCTACTCCTCGACGAGCCGTCGGCAGGCCTCTCGCCGCTCGCGATGGACGGGGTCTTCGAGAAGCTCGTCGAGATCAACTCGCTCGGCATCGGGATCGTGATGGTCGAGCAGAATGCGCGGCGCGCGCTTGCGCTCGCCCACCGTGGCTTCGTGCTGGAGGCCGGCCGGAACGCGATCGAGGGGAGTGGCGCCGACCTGCTTTCCGACCCTCAGGTCGCGGCCCTCTATCTCGGCGGGTCGGCGACGACCGCGTCGAGCTCCACCTCGACGAGCACGTCGTCGGGGATGAACCCCGACACGAAGTAGGTCGTGTTGGCGGGCTCGACGCCCGCAAACGCCTCGGCGTGTGCGCGGATCGCGGCCTTCCAGTCGCACCCCTGGCGGAGCAGCAGTCGCGTACGGAGAACGTCGTGCGTCGTTGCGCCGAGCTCCGCCGCCGCCGCGAGCGCTCGCGTGATCGCCTCGCGCGTCTGCTGGTACGCGTCGCCGCCCTCCCGTGGCGCCGTCGCACTGACGGCGATGTACTGACCGATGCGAACGGCGCGAGAGTAGGCGGCGGCTTCTTCGAAGCCGCCGCCCTCCCTGTACGTCGTCCGCATCACCTGCGTGACGTCGAGATCAGGGCGTTCCCCTGAACGTGACCGTCTTCAGCGTGCTGATGGTTCCCGGGCCGGCGTACTTCCAGATCTCGAACACTGCGGAGCCGATGTCGCCGTTCGCGTCGAAGTCGACCGGGCTGAAGGCGCCCTCATAGTCGACCTCCTTGCCTGCGCGGATCAGCTTGATCGCCTTCGCCATCTGCAGGTAGGTGACCTTGACTCCGGGCGGCCCGGAGACCGCGACGAGATTCGCCTTGATCTTCGCCGGCGAGGCCGAGCAGGCCCTGAGTGCGGCGAGGAACGCGACGTTGGCCGCGTCGAGTGCGGTGCCCTCGAAGCCGGTGTACGGCTGCGCGCCCGTCACGTGCTTCTTCCAGTACGCGGCGAACGACGCGCCGGCCGGCCCACCCGCCGAGCTCGCGGCAGTACCGCGGAGGCCGACCACAGGGCTGCCGATCGCGTCGAGGACGGTGGTGTTGCGAAGCGCCTCGGTCATGAACGTCCGCGAGGCGTCCCACTTACCCGTCCGCACGAGTGACGCGACGTACTTCTGGAACGTCTCCGGGAAGTCGATGATCACCCATCCCTTCGGGTTTCCGCCGACGAGCTGACCCATCTCGCTGTCGAAGTTCGCCTGGTCGGGGTTCCACGAGATGTTGACTCCGACCTTGCCGCCGAGCTTGGTGAACTCCGTGACGAACAGCTGCTTGAGTGCCGTCCCGAATGCGTCGTTGCGAGCCCCGACGTTGATCGTTGCACCTTTGCCGAACGCGTCGATTACCGCCTGCGCCAGCACTTTGCCCTGCAGCGTGTCGGACGGATACGTCCGCCACAGATAGCCGTTGTCAGCGATGTTGGTGATCTCGGGCGCGCTCGAGGTCGGCGAGATCTGCACGACATGGTTCGGAATCGTGACCGATTGAGCCATCGGGATCGTCGCACTCGACGCCATCTCTCCGATGATCACGTTGGCGTGGTTCACCTTGATGAGCTTCGTCGCGGCTTCGACCGAAGCAGTCGCCTGTGTCTGCCCGTCTTCCGACCCGACGAGGCTGACGTGGATCTTCTTTGCAAGCCCGACCTGCTTCAGCGCCGCGTTCTGCAGGCCGATGCCGACCTTGACGGCGCGGTCGAGGTTCGCCCCGTAGGCGGCGAGGCCGCCGGTGAACGGCAGGACGTCTCCGATCCGCAGGGTGAACCCGCACTTCTTCGACGGCTGTGCGAGGCGTTGCGTCCCCGCCGACCCGACCGAGGTCGCTACCGCCGACGCCGCCACGACCACCACCACCGCAACGAGCGCAGTGACTCCCCTCTTCCTCACGGTCCCTCCTTCGCCTTGCAGCACAGAATGTCGAAAGACTGACCGATATTTCGCTTCCGCGCAAGTGCCGGGTTATGCTCCGCCCGATGGGTGCCAAGGCCGGCGCGAATCCCCCTACTCCGTCTGTCGGCGAGGTGATCCGGCGCCTGCGCCTGCAGCGCGGCCTCTCGGTCCGCGGCCTTGCCGAGCAGGCCGGGATCTCCGCCTCCTTCCTCGGTGCCGTCGAGCGCGGCGAGTCGGACATCGCTCTCGGGCGTCTCGCCCAGGTCGCCGGGTCGCTCGACCACGATGTCGCCTCCCTCCTCGGATATTCGCTCCGGCAGGCCACGCCGCGGACGATCGAGCCGGTGACGTCGAAGCGGTCGCGGGGCCGAGGCGTCGATTTCGCCGCCTTCCGCGTTCCGGGTACGCATCTCGAGCTCCTCGTCGCGAGCTTCGAGCCGGGGACGCAGTTCGACGACACCGTCACGCACGCCGGGATCGACGTCATGTACATCGCGCGGGGCGAGCTCGTGCTCGTCGTCGAGAACGAGGACTATCCACTACGCGAGGGAGAGTGCGTGGTGTGGCCGTCTTCGCACACGCACACGATGCGCAACGATTCCGACCAGAGCGCCGTCGCCGTCGGGTTCACGACGGAGATCGTCTACTGATGACCGAAATGCGCCTCTACGACATCCGTGTCACGGTCGAGCGGATCGAGGGACGCTCGGTCTGCGGGCTCCAGGTCGGCGACTACTTCGAAGTCACGGAGTCGAACCGGCTGCGCATTCCCCCCGGGAAGCATTTCTGCGTGTACGCACTCCAGGCGGTGATGCCGCTGATTCCGGCGAAGCAGCGGCAGCTCCCGGCGGAGGACTGGCTCGAGCAGGACACCCTCGTCTGCTGCCCCGATCCCGACGAGCGCGTGATCATGCGCATCGAGCGAACCGGGGAACGGGCGCTCACCACCGAGGACCTGACCTGAGCGAGCTCGGCCTCGGGCTCCAGTCCGACAAGACCGCGAAGGAGTACGTCGCGTTCGCGCGTCGCGCTGAGGCGGCCGGCTTCGACGTGATCTCGGTCTTCCACGATCTCCTCTTCCAGCCGGCGATCTACCCGCTGCTGCTGATCGCGGGTGCGACCGAGCGCGTGCGGCTCGGCCCGGCGGCGCTCAATCCGTCGACGCTCCATCCCGTCGAGCTGGCCGGCCAGGCCGCGGCGCTCGACCTCGCATCGGGCGGTCGCGCATATCTCGGTCTCGTCGCCGGTGCGTGGCTCGATCGACTCGGTCTCGACGAGAGCCGCCCCTTGCAGCGGATGCGCGAGGCCGTCGAGATCGTACGGCGGCTGCATGCCGGCGATCGCAGCGGGTTCGCAGGGGAGATCTTCACGCTCGCGCCGGGCGCAGGCCTCGAATACGCGACGGTGCGCCCGCGCGTTCCCCTGATGATCGGCACCTGGAGGCCGCGGATGGCTGCGCTCGCCGGGGAACTGGCCGACGAGGTCAAGATCGGTGGTTGCGCGAACCCGGAAATGGTGCGTTTGATGCGCGCATGGATCGGCTGCGATGACGTCGGGATCGTCGTCGGCGCGGTCACCGTCGTCGACGAAGACGGCGACGCGGCGCGCGCTCGCGCTGCCGCGGAGGTCGCGATGTACCTCGACGTCGTCGGGGGCCTCGACCCGACGCTCGAGCTCGCGCCGGACGACCCGGTACCGCTCGACCGCTTCGTGATCGCGGGCACTCCCGAGGAGGTCGCCGCGCACGCACAACGTCTGCTCGATGCGGGCGCGAAGCGCGTCGAGTTCGGTACGCCGCAGGGGCTGACGACCTCGGTCGGCGTCGAACTTCTCTGCAGCCGGGTCCTGCCGTTGCTGCGAGGCTAGTACATCCGGCCGGGTGTACCAGGGGGCTCAGGCGGCGGTGGTCGCAGGCTCGTTGCGCTGCGCGCGCGGGCGGCGGCGCAGGGCGCCCGTCGCCAGGAGCGCGAAGACGAGGCCGCCGGCGGCGATCAGGACGTCGCCCACCGAGAAGACGTTCGCGTAGGGGACCCAGTGCGGGGCGGCCCAACGGTCGACGAGCCAGGAGAGGTGCGGCGAGCTCATCGCCGTGCTGTTCCTGCTGCGCTGGAAGTGCAGGCCGGCGGCCCGGAGCGCGCTCGGCAGCGCGGGCATGTGGCCGCCGTTCGAGACGATCGCGCTGACGTTCAGCAGCAGGCCCGCGGCGACGAGAGGGACGCCGGGGACGCGCGCGTTCCCGAACAGGCCGACGGCGAACAGCCCGTACGAGACGAGCCAGAGCACGACGGCGATCCGGTCGGGTGTCCGCCACGGCATCCGGTGCACGGGGAACGCCGCGAGCTGGAGCGCGATCGCGGCGTAGAAGACCGCCGGCCGGCGCAGCTGCAGCCGGCCGAGCAGGCTCCAGCGGCCGCCGAGAAGCGGCGCGAGCGCGAGCCCGAGCAGGAGCGGCAGCGCGAGCGCCATCAGGCGAGCGCCTCGGCGCGCTCGAGACGCGCCCCTGCGAGGTACCGCTCGAGCGCCTCGACGACGTCCGGGTCGAATTGGGTTCCGGTGCAGGCGCGGAGCTCCGCGAGCGCTGCCTTCTCGGTCTGCGCCGGCCGGTACGGCCGGTCGGCGGTGATCGCCTCGAAGGCGTCGGCGACGAGGATGACGCGCGCGCCGAGCGGGATCTCCTCGCCGGCGAGGCCGTGCGGGTACCCGGAGCCGTCCCAGTGCTCGTGGTGGTGCAGCACCCAATCGTCGACCGGCCCGATCCCCATCCCGTCGAGCAGCGAGTACCCGAACTCCGGGTGCTTCTTGACGATCTCGTACTCGTCGTTCGTCAGCCGGCGGGGCGCGCGGAGGATCGAGTCGGGCAGGCCGATCTTGCCGATGTCGTGGAGGAGGCCGGCCAGGCGCAGGTGGTCGATCGTCGCCGGGTCGAGCTCGAGCTCGAGCCCGAGCGCCTCGGCGAGCGCGGAGACGACCTCGGAGTGCGTCGCCGTGGAGGGATCGCGCGCGTCGACGAAGCGGACGAGGTTCTTCGCGGCGCGCAGGCGTGCGTTGCGCTCGGTCTCCAGCTCGAGCTCCTTCGGCGTCATGATCCGGACGACGGACGGGCTGTAGAGGCAGGAGCGGTTCTTGCCGTGCGCCTTCGACCAGTAGAGCGCGCCGTCCGCGGTGCGCTGAAGCTCGTCCGCGTCGGTGGCATGCGTCGGGTACGTGGCGATGCCGGTGCTGATCGTCACGGGCCCCTCGGGCGACGCGTCGACGAGCGCCGTCTGCTGCTGGACGCGCTCGAGCTCGCGGTACGCGCTCAGCTCGTCGAGCGAGACGATGAGCGCGAACTCGTCACCGCCGAAGCGGAACGCCTGTCCGTGGGCGATCCCGGCGAGCCGCTCGCCGATCCGGACGAGCACGTCGTCGCCGACCGGGTGCCCGTATGTGTCGTTGACGTGCTTGAAGTTGTCGACGTCGACAAGGCAGAGCGAGAAGGGCGTCCCCGTTCTCCGCGACTCGTCGATCATCTCCCGGAGTACGGTCTGGTAGGCGCGATGGTTGCCCAGTCCCGTGAGGTTGTCGGTGCGCGCGTCGTGGGCGGCGAGCCGCGAGTGCAGCGCGCTTCGCTGGTAGAGCGTCAGTGTGAACAACGGGCCGGTGAGCAGGACGAGCAGCCACGAGTTCATCACCCAGAGGTTTGCGGCGAGAGCCGAGAGGAGCGACATGATCGCGAATGCGGCGCCGCCGTGACGGATGCCCGGGACGACGACGCGGTGGTACGGGACGTTCTGCGAGAGCGAGATCGCGCCGGAGACGAGCACGACGTTCGCGATGAGCTGCAGCGTGCCGCCGGCCAGGACGTAGGCGGTAAGTCGGGCCGGGTGGCCGCCGTGCACGGCGCCGAAGAGGATCACGGGAACCGCGGCCGCTCCGGCGGAGAGGGCGTACATCGAGAGGTTGAAGAGGATCCGCGCCAGGCCGCTGCGGGTGATCGCGAAGCTGAGGGCCGCGCTCAGGCCTGCGAGCGGCACGGCGTACCGCCATCCGAAGAGGATCGCGACCGAGACCATGAAGACGTTCGCGATCGACACCTCGGACTTCCCGCTCTCGTCCATTGCGACGGGCCGGAGGTCGGCGACGAGCGCGAGCAGGAAGAAGAGCCCGACCGCTCCCGCCGTCCGGATGCCGGGCGGGTGGAGCGCGATCTTCGCCAGCGCCACCACCACGAGCGGCAGGGCGACAGCGGTGACTGCGCCGATGTAGAGAGCGAGTCGGGCGGGGAGGCCGCAGATGGTCTTGGTCATGAGAGCGATGGGTTCGGGGGAGTGGGTAAGAGCGGGGCCGCCGCCGTTGCGCCGGCCCCGCGCGCGTCGAGGTACTAGTTCCAGCGCCAGTCGGCACCGGAGCCGATGACGAGAGCCATGAAGGCCGCAACAGCAACAGATGCCTTCATGAGCCTCGGATTCCAGCGAAGCATTAATTCACCTCCTGGGTGGACCGCAGTTGTGCTGGGCTGAGTATCGGGACACGTTGGATAGGTCCGCGTCCCTCATCCGAGTGGTACCGGGCTGACCCCTTCGGGGCCGCCGGACCCCGAAAACGGTTGGTTTCGGGGCCGATGTCCGCCCTACGTCGAGTGGCGCGACGTCAGGCCGAGCCGCCTGCACTGTGCGGCGAGGCCGTCGTCCTCACCCGCGTACCGGCGACAGGCGACGATCGCCCTCGCGCCGCAGTACGTGAAGGTGGCGCCGCCGACGATCGACGCGCGGATCGTCGAGACGCAGCGGGCGTGCGTTGCCGGCTGCGAGCCGTGTGCGTGCACGAGAATCGCGGCGGCCGTGCCGGCGAGCGCTGCGCAGGCGAGCAGCGTGAGGAACCACCGGTCACGTCGGGTGATTCGTCGTCGGAGGCGCTCCGTCTCGGCGGGCACCCGTCAACCGTCGAAGCGCACTGCGACGCCCCGTGGAACGACGATCACGGGACAGCTCGAGAGCTCGATCAGGTACTCGGCTGCCGCACTGATCGTCACCCGTCCGGTGACCGTGCCCGGCTTCGAGCCGACGACGACGAGATCGACGTCGCTTCTTGCATGCTCGGCGAGCGTCGCGCCGAGCCGGGAGGCGAGGGCCTCTGCCGTTTCGCGCGCGCACGGGTCGCCGGCTTCGCCGATCGCCACGATCGACCGGACGGAATAGTCGGTGCGCTCCGCGAAGCCCGCCGGGGCGATGGCGAGCGCGACGGGCCCGCCGTCGAGCAGCCGCCGGGCCGACGCTTGCGGATCGAC
>DATKQO010000043.1:0-2171 GCA_035532715.1 Gaiellaceae bacterium
CGGGGCGACCGATTCGACGACGTGGCGCCCCCGGTCAGGCTGGATTCCGAGCAGGAGCTGCAGCATGAGCACCGGCGTGCCCGCAGCCCACGCCTGCGGCCGCGCGGCGGTCGGATACGCGATCGGGAACGGCGCGTCGCCGCGCGAGAGGCCGGCGAACACCTCCGGTAGCTGGAAGCCGAAGGTCCCCGCCGCGATGATCATCGCGTGCACGATCCGGTGCACTTCCGGCCAGTGCGCGTGACGCGCAAGCCCCCACGCGATGAGAGAGTTGTCGTGCGGCCAGACCGTTCCGTTGTGATAGCTGAGCGGGCTGTACGCGGCGTCACTCGCCGACATCGTTCGGACGCCCCAGCCTGACCACAGATCCTCGCCCATCAACCTGTCGACGACGGCGCCGACACGCGCCGGCGGCACGATTCCACTCCACAGAAGATGCCCGATGTTCGAGCAGAGCGCGTCCACGCGCTCCTTCTCGGCGTCGAGAGCGAGCGCGTAGTAGCCGCCCCGCGCGTCGATCCAATACGCCTCGTCGAAACGCGCGCGCAGTCGCTCCGCTTCGGCCTCGAGCCTGTCCGAGAGTGCAGGGTCGCGCCAGACTTCGCGCGCAAGCTCGGCCATCCGCCGCTTCGCGTCGTAGACGTAGCCCTGTACCTCGCACGGCGCGATCGGCACCTCTGCGAAGCGCCCGTCATGAAAGCGTTGCGAATCGCCGGAGTCCTTCCACGACTGGTTGTCGAGCCCACGCTCCGTGCGCCGCGCGTACTCCACGAACCCGTCGCCGTCACGATCGCCGTACTCGTCGATCCAGCGCAGCGCAGCGAGCGCCGGTTCCTTCAACTCCTCGACGAAGTCGGCGTCGTCGGTCCAGCGCCACGTCTCGGAGAGGAGGATCGGAAAGAGCGGCGTCGCGTCGACGCTTCCGTAGTAGCGGTCGAACCAACGCGTCGCGCACTTGCCTCGCCGTACCTCGTGCACGATCTTCCCCGGCTCCGCGTCCCGCGACGGGTCGTCCTCGGTCGCCTGGAGCGCGGCGAGTTCGCGCAACGCCGAGCGGGCAAGGTCCGGGCCGAAGAGCAGCGTCTGCAGGCACGTGATGAGCGTGTCCCTGCCGAATACCGTCATGAACCACGGCATCCCCGCAGCCGGGAGCTTCCCGTGACCTGCATCGTCCGCAGTGCGCATACGCAGCGCGGCGAGGTCGTTCACCGACTGGCCGAACGTCTGGCGAAGGTCGTTCCACCCCGCCCGCATCTTCGGCACGCGCAGCTCCCACGCCGTCACCGACTCGGCGACACGGGCTCGCTCTTCGCCGAAATGACGTTCGACGATCTGCGGCGTGCGATCGCGCTCGCCGTTCGTCCCGAGACCGACGTCAACCCGCATCGACCACGTCTCCCTCGGCGCGAGCGTGATCTCGTACGCGATCCCGCCGCCGTTCGGCGTCCCCAACTCGGAGAGGATCACCTGCGTCTTCCCGAGCCCGTCCGGATCGGCGAGCAGGAAACGGTTGTGCTCACGGTCGTATCCGACGGCGACCGGGTCGGGCAAGGGTCTCGCGTGTGCGGGATCTCCGAGCGAGAAGTCCCACTCCTTGACCGAGATGATGTCGGCGAAGTCGGCGGCGAGCGCGAGCTCGAGCCGAAGCTCGAGCGTCGCCGTCGTCGTGTTCGTGACGTCGATGTGATCCTGCATGCCGTCGCCGACGAAACGCTCGCGCTTGATGAGCAGCGAGTCGAGCGGCAGCCGGTCGGTGAGCGGATTGCGGAGGAAGTACGCCGCCGAGAAGTACTCGACGCTGCCCGACGAGAGCAACAGCGGGCGCTTGCCGTCAACCGTCAGCTCGAGGCGCGAGAGAAAACGCGTGTCGTCTGCGAACAGTCCGTGGGTCGTCTCGCAGACGTCGCCGACCTCGTTGCAGATGCAGAAGGTCGAGCCTTCGAGAATCGTCTGCTGCGCCATCGCAGTTCCGTCTACCCGTCGCGCACGATACGACCACCTGACGCCTGATTGCGCGCCTTGACGACGATCTCGTCGACGTTCACGTGCCAGGGACGGGTGAGCGCGAACAGCACGCAGTCGGCGACATCCTGCGCCTGCATCGCGTCGACGCCGCGATAGACCGCCGCCGCCTTCTCGACGTCGCCCTTGAAGCGGACAAGGGAGAACTC
>DATKQO010000044.1:0-4120 GCA_035532715.1 Gaiellaceae bacterium
GAGCGTTCCCGCTCAGGCGCGAAGCAACACCCGGCGGAGCTCGTCCTCCTTGCCGGGTTCGAGGATGGCGAGCACCTGGTCGCCCGCCTCGAGCATCGTCGATCCGACGGCGATCTCCGCCTGGCCGTTCCGCATCACCGAAATGAGCCGCGCGCCCTCGGGCAGCCGCAGCCCCTCGACGCGCATGCCAGCGACCGGGGAATCGCGATCGATCTGCACCTCGACGATCTCGAGGTTCTCCTTGCGCAGCTCGAGAAGGTGGATGAGGTCGTGCTCGGGAACCTCGTGCTCGACGAGCGCCATGATGCTCGAGGTCGCGCAGATCGTCGGCGAGATCCCGAGCAGGTCGAAGTGCGCCTGGTTCCGCGGGTCGTTCACGCGGGCGATCACCTTCGGCACCGCGTACTTCTCCTTTGCGAGCTGGCAGATGACCATGTTGTCCTCGTCGTCGCCGGTGAGAGCGAGGACGATGTCCGGCGGGCGCGCGATGCCGGCGCGCTCGAGTACGAAGAGCTCGGTCGCGTCGCCGCGCTGTACCTGGTGCTCGAACTCGTCGGCCAGGCGCTCGAAGCGATCGCGGCGCTGCTCGATCAGCGTGACCTCTGCCCTGAGGCGCAGGAGCGAACGGGCGACGTTCGCCCCGACCTTGCCGCCGCCCGCGACGATGACGTACATCAGACGACCTCGACCCGCGGGATGTCGCAGGTACGCACGGTCTCCATGAGCGCGTCGATCGCGGTCGAGGTCGGGCAGACCGTACGCATGCCGCGGCCCGCGTAGAACGCGGCCCGCGCCGGGTCGAGCACGCGCACCACGACACACTGGATGTCGAAGCGCTTCTGCGCGACCTGGCCGATGACGATGTTCGTGTTGTCGCCGTCCGTCGAGACGACGACGGCGTCCGCCTCCTCGATGCCGGCCTCGCGCAGCAGATCGGTGTCCATGCCGTGACCGACGACGAAGGCGCCCCGCCAGGACTCCCCTAGGCGCGAGAGCGCGTCCTCGTTCTCGTCGACGACGACCACGTCCCAACCCTCCTCGAGGAGATTGCGCGCGATCGTGGCGCCGACCCTGCCGCAGCCGATGACAAGTGCCTTCATGAGCGGACGCAGCGTAGCGCGGTCCGTCAACCCGAGGGCTCCTCGAGCACGCCCTGCGGGAATGCGACGATCAGGACCTCGGCCGAGGTCTTCCGCAGGACGTGGTCGACGGTCGGCGAGAAGAAGCGCGACTGGCGCCGCCAACGCGGCGACGAGCCGAGCACGATGAGGTCGGCTCCCGACTCCTCCGCCGCGGCGACGATCGCGTCGCCGATCGCGCGCGCGCGGACGGTGCGACCGACGACGGAAACGCCGTGGTCGGCTCCGAGCGCCGCCGCCTCGGCGAGAGACGCGGCCGCCTGCTCCTCGAGGTCGTGGAGCGGCGCATCCAGCGGCTTGTCGAGCGGCACCTTGATCACGAAGACCGCTTCGACGGTCGCGTTCTGCTCTTCCGCGAGCTTCACGGCGGTTGCGACCATCTCCTCCCCGATCTCGCCGAGCTTCATCGGCACGAGGATCCGCGAGAACTCCGCCTTCGCCGGGAGCGCGTGCTCGCCGGCCGCACCGATCGCCTCGAGCAGCCCGGTGCCCTCCTGCCGGCGAACGAGCAGATAGACGACGACGCCGACCGCAAGCCAGACGGGGCCGCCGTAGCGCGCGCCGATGTGAGTCGCCATCGAGACGCCGAAGATCGCCGCGGTCGCGAGCCCACCGACGAGCGACGGCAGCGGCAGCGCGTGACCGCGCACACGAACGTCGAACGGGACGCGGAACGGCCGGCGAAGCTCCGGCTTCGTGATGCGCAGGCGGACGACCGCCAGTTGCGCCGCCGTGAATGCGAGGAGGACGCCGAAGCTGAAGAGGCTCGCGAGAAACGTCACCGGGTTGGTCAGGAACGCCGTGCCCAGAAGGAGCGCGATCGCGATCCCGCACGCGGCCACGACCGACTCGGGCGAAACCAGCGTGCGCCGGTGCAGACGGCCGAAGACACGCGGCAGTTGGCCGTGCTCCCCGAGCGAATAGGCGAGACGCCCGAAGCCGGAGATCGACGTGGTCGCCGCAGTGAGGAGGACGAGCGCACCCGTGAGCCCGACGTAGACACGGAGGACTTGCCCGAACCAGTGCGGCACGTGCAACTGGACCGCCGACACGATCCCCATCAGCGGCGCACGCAGCCAGTCGGTGCCGAGCGCGGTCGTCCCGTGCGCGGCGGGAAACGCCGAGAGCCCGACGAGCGCGATCAGGACGTAGATGACGACGACGGCGCCGATCGTGCTGCGCAGGCTGCGCGGCAGGTCGCGTCCCGGCCGGCGCACCTCCTCCGCGAGGTTCGCCACGGTCTCGAGGCCGGTGTACGCGAGCATCGCCAGCGGCAGCGAGAAGGCTATCGCGTGCCACGACGGCGAGGTGCCGAGCGACAGCCCCTCGGTGAGAGCGTGCCCCGAGAAGACGAGCCCGAACCCGAGCGCGACGAGCAGCACCTGGGTCACGAGATCGAGGATCGCGACGACGATCCCGAACGTATAGAGCTTCGTCCTCCGTGTGAGTCGCGACGCGCCGATCGCCGTGATCAGCACGCACGCGGCGATCACGTCGCCGGGATGGCGCGCGATCGAGCCGATGCCGAGCGCGAGCCCGAGGTAGTGCGGGAAGAACAGCGCCGAGAGCGCGATCACGATCAGGTAGTCGAGGAACAGCGCCCAACCGGTGAGGAAGCCGGCGAAGTCGTTGAACGCGACGCGAACGAACGTTGCCGCACCGCCCATCTCCCGGATCGACGTCGTCCCCTCGGCATACGACATCGCGACGATGAGGAAGAGCAGGCCGACGATGCCGAGCACGACCGGTGTGAGCCCGAGCGCGTGCAACGCGATGATCCCGAGCGCGAAGTAGATCGACGAGGCGATCTCGCCGTATGCGACCGAGGCGATCGCCGGCGCACCGAGTGCCCGTTGGAGGTGTGGAAGCTTGCGTGCCATCAGCGCTACCGCCGTCTCAACAGGTAGAGGCGACCCGACCCCAGCGCGACGAAGAGCGCGCCGATCAGGAATCCGCTCGCACCGCCGCCGTGCAGTGCCGTCACGACCAGCACGCCGAAGCCGAGCGCCACGATGGTGAGCGCGAGCCCGCTCGCGATCATGCGGTAGAGCGGCGAGTTCAGGTTCACGACCGCTCGTCCCTGCCTGTCGCGACCATCACGCGGCACGGCGCATGCTTGAGCACGAAGTCGACGGTGTCGCCGAAGATCGGCCGCTTGCCGACCGACAGCCGCACGCGACGAGGGCCGCCCATCACGATGATCTCCGAGCCGCGCCGGGTCGCCTCGTCGACGATCGCGCGGCCGGCGTTCCGCGCGCGGACGATGCGCTCCGTGACACGGACTCCGTACGACTCGCCGATCGCGCTCGCCTCGTCGAGTTGCCGGTTGGCCTCCCCCACCTGGTCCGGCAGGTACGCGTCGAGAGGCAACTCGAGCGGCACCTCGATCACGGTCTCGGCCACGATCGCCGCCCGCCGCTCGCCCGCAAGCCGGCAGGCGACGTCCATCGCCTCGTCCGACGGGTAGCCGGGAGCGATCGGGACGAGGATGTTCCGGTACTCGAGCGCGCCCGGCATGATCACGATGGGCGCACGCACCGTCTCCCGCATCGGCGCACCGAGATGCCGCCGGTACAGGGGATAGAAGACGAAGCCCACCGCGAGCCAGGCGAGGCCCGCGTAGCGCGTCGGCGCATCCTGGACGACGACGACGAGCCACGCGATCCCGGTGCCGAGCGCACCTACGATCGCGAACAGCGGCCAGTCGACGCCGCGGACGCGCAGGCTCGGCCGCGCGCGCCAGGTCTGCTCGTGGTCGTCACGTGCCTTGCTGCGGAGAGCGATCACCGAGACGTGGGCGATCGTGAACGAAAGCATCGCGCCGAAGGCGTAGATCCGGCCGAGGAAGTCGACCTGCCCGGAGAGCAGGAAGAGCGTGGGCGCGATCCCCGCGAAGACGACGAGCGAGAGCCACGGCGTCTTGAGCTTCGGGTGCAACCGCCTGAAGACCTCCGGCAACTGGCGGTACGAGGCCATCGAAT
>DATKQO010000045.1:0-6373 GCA_035532715.1 Gaiellaceae bacterium
CACGGTGTTCCTCGCCGGGCAGCGCGCCACCGCCGGCGCGCGCGCGACGCTCGACAGCCGCCTCGTGCAGGGCGGAGCCGACGCCGACGCCGGACTGATCGCGATCGAATCGGAGCAGCTCTCGGCGGTGCGCTCGGTCGCATTCACGCAGGGCGTCGCCAACGCGCTCGCCGCGCACGACGGCCCGGCGCTCAACCGCCTCGTCACGCCGCTGCAGGCGAACTCGACCGTGCCGATGATCGACATCGTCCTCCCCGACGGCCGCGTCCTCCTCGCCGTTCGGTCGAAGGGCGCACCCGCTCCGGTCGCCTCACGCAAGGGACTGCGCGCGCTCAAGCTCTCGCTCAGCGGCATCCATAGCTCCCGTGGTGGCCGCTTCAGCGAGGTCGTCATCTATCGCAGCGGCCCGACCCTCCTGACGATCAGCCCGATCGTGCTCGGCACGAAGCCGGTCGGCGCCGTGCTCGCGATGACGCCGCTCGCCGACGTCCTCGGACGGCTCTCGCAGGAGACGGGCGTCGAGCTGACGACATACGACACGCTCGGCGACCCGATCGCGACGAGCGCGGACTTCAACCCGAAACCGGTCGGCCCGGACGTCGCGCAGACGCTGATGGGCGGCGGTGCGATCGTCACTCGGTACAACTGGGCCGACCATCGCGAGAAGCTCGGCCGCCTGATCGTCGACCACCAGCCCGACGCCGTCCTCGGCGTCTCGCTCGAGGACGACAGCAACGTCACCGGCCGGTGGGTGAGCATCGACGTCGCCATCGGGCTCTTCTGCACGGCGCTCATCCTCGCGACCTACTGGGCGCGCGTCGTCCTCGCGCGGCGGCGATTCGAGTGAAGCGCGCGGCATTCCTCACCGTCCTTCTTGGCGCGCTCGCCGTCCCGGCGCTCGCGCACGCGGCGCCGCCGATCGCGCGGCCTGATCCCGTCACGTATCCGATCAAGCTCGACTACGAGGATCCGCTTCCCGGCTCCCTCGCGCCGCTCGGACAAGGCGCCATCATGGCTTCGACGCGGGACGAGGCGTATCTCGCGTTCGAGCGCCGCGACGACCTCGGCGGGTTCGTGCCCGCGCCGATCGGGCGCCTCACGCTGACGACCGGCGGACATGACGTGCTCTCGCCCGGGAGACACAAGGCGCAGATCCCGCTCTTCCAGACATCGGGAGGCGGCAAGATCTCGAGCTTCACCTTCACCGGCAGTCCCCCCGCGACGACGCCGCCGCCCGACAACGGGAACGGCAACGGCGTCACGCCCCCGCCCCCGCCGACGCCCGGGAACACGGTGCCGCCGGCAAACCAAGGCTTCGGCGGCCTGCCCAGCGGCGGGAAGAGCGGCGGCGGCTCGACGACCACCGGCACGACGACCACCGGCGGCAAGGGCGGAGGCAACGGAGGCGGCACGACGACGACCACGTCGAAGCCGCCCCCGACCACCACGACGACGCCCGGCACGACGACCACTGGAACAACGGCCAAGACGACGACCTCCGGCGGCGGCGGCGGCGGCGGCGGCGGCGGCGGTGGGGGGGGTGGCGGCGGCGGCGGCGGTGGCTGCTCCGGCGGGAGCTGTGCCCCGGGCAGCTGCGGCACGCCCGGCATCTCCATTACGAGCAGCATCCCCAGCTGCACGATCACCATTTCCCAAGCAGCACCAGGAGACTCGGCCTCCGAGATCATGACGATCCAGAACACGAGCGACACCACCTACACGCTCTCGCTCGAAGCCGTGCGGCCCACGGGCAGCCAAAACAGCCCCCTGTGGCAAAGCGGGTCCGACGCGTTGCTCATGGGCGTCTGGGACACGACCGGCCCACCGCCGGCGAGCTTCCCGACGCTCTTCTCCTGGACAACGCAGTTCTGGCCGCTTACCTCACTCGCGCCGGGACAGACCGTCCAGTACGAGATCGAGCTCTTCCTACCGACGACAGCCGGCAACGCCGACCAGAACAAGACGGCGACGATCACGTTCGAGTGGCAGGCGGGATGAATCCGGTAAGACCCTCGTTCGCACGCTTGTAAGTCAGCCGGCCGCGCGGCTACATTTCACTCGTTCCAGTGATGTCCTCTGCGGCGACATCCAGGAGCGCGGCCTGCGGCAGGCGCGCGCTCATCCTCTCTGCGGCTGCGGCGATCGCAGGCGTGGCGCTGCTCATGGGCGGGGTCGGCGGTGCCTCCGCGACGAGTCTCGCGCTCTGTCTGACGACGACCTCGTCGCCGACGGCATCTCCTCCGACCGCGCCGGCAGGGACGCCGATCACGTACACGGCGACCGTCACGGCTGAGAGCGGCTGCACGAACGGGAGCCCGACGGGTTCCGTGACCTTCTACTCCGTCAGCGACCAAGGCTCGTTCCAGATCGACAGCCCCGTCCAGCTCCAGCCCTCCGGGACCTCGGGCGAGTCGATTGCGACGCTCGTCGACAACAGCCTGCCGCGCGGCACGTTCGCGATCACCGCCCTGTACACGAGCAGCGACACATCGGTCTTCTGGAACTCGTCCTCGAGCACGGGAACGACGGTCGTCATCCAGAGCAACACACCGACGACGACGACGATGGACTTCACGGAGGACCCGTCGACGATCACGGTCGGCCAGACCGTCACGTTCCACGTGCACATCACCCCTGTCGACGACAGCGGCAACCCCACCGGTTCCATCGCGACCGGAACGGTGCACTTCTCGGCCGGCCCGACGGCCGCGTCCGGGCAGGTGCACTTCCAGTCGGTGCAGCTCGACAGCACCGGCTCGCTCACGTTCTCGTATTCCGGCTTCGTCCCGGGCGACTACATCGTCGTCGCCTCATACACGGGAGACCCGCAGGACTACGGCGTCTCTGCCCAGCTCCCGCTCACCGTGCTCGCGTCGCCGACCGCAGCCGTGACCAGCACGACGATCGTCGCCAACCCGAGCTCGATCTCCGTCGGCGACACGACAACGCTGAACGCGCACGTCGTCGAGACCGCGACACAGACGCCACCACCGGCCGGCGGCACGGTGAGCTTCTTCGCCGGGCCGAATGCGACGAGCGTCGAGTTCGAGGGCAACGGCATCCTCGATGCCAACGGCAACGCCCAGGTGAGTGTCGCGAACTTCACCCAGGGCTCCTATGTCGTCCGGGCTCAGTACCTCGGCTCCGGCAGCGACGTCGTCGGCTCGTCCGGCGACAGCACGCTCCTCGTCAGCACGACTGCCGGCAATGGAGGCAGCGGCAGCGGCCGGCTCGCCACGTCGATCGCCTACACCGGCGACGTCGAAGGCGTCTTCGGCGCACAGGCGACGCTCACGGGACATCTGGAGCAGGGCAACGGCAACCCGCTGAGCGGCGAGCCGCTCACGCTTTCGGTCGGATCGCAGAGCTGCACGACCCCGCCGACGACCGGCTCCGGCAATGCGTCGTGCACGATCACGCTCGCGCAAAGCTCGAACGAGTATCCGGTGACGGCCACGTTCGCCGGCGACTCCAACTGGAGCCCCGCAACCGACTCGTCCACCTTCACCATCGACGAGGCGCCGACGCAGCTCACGTACACGGGCGCGACGAGTGGCGCGAGCGGCGCGCCAGCGACGTTGTCGGCCCACCTGGCCGCCAACGGCGCCGATCTCGCAGGCCGGCTCGTCACGCTGACGCTCGACACGCTCAGCTGCACCGGCACGACAGACCCCTCGGGCGTCGCGTCCTGCACGGTCACACCCACCGAGGCGCCGGGGCCGTACACGGTCGCCGCGCACTTCACCGACGCGGCTGAGTATCTCCCGAGTGACGCGAGCGCGACGTTCACCGTCACAGCAGTGATGACCTCCACGACCTACACGGGGCCGACACAGGGCACGGTCGGCGCGAGCATCATCCTGTCCGCACACGTGACCGGTGCGCCCGACGGCCAGAACGTCGCGTTCACCGTCGGCGCGGAGAGTTGCAACGGAACGCTCTCCGGCGGCAACGCCTCGTGCCCGGTCACGCTGAACGACCCGCCGGGCACGAGCTACACCGTGGAAGCGACGTACGGGGGCGACGCCGGACATCAGGCCAGCTTCGATTCGAAGCCGTTCACCGTCAACGCGATCCCGACGACGACGATGTACACGGGTGCAGTTCAAGGGACGGTCACCGGATCCGTGACGCTTTCCGCGCACGTGACCGGTGCGCCGGACGGCGAGAACGTCACGTTCACCGTCGGCGCGGAGAACTGCTCCGGAACGCTCTCCGGTGGCAACGCCTCGTGCGCGGTCACGCTGAGTGACTCGCCCGGCACGAGCTACACCGTCACGGCCACCTACAGCAGTGACGGGTCCCACGCGACGAGCTCCGCCTCGAAGCCGTTCACCGTCAACGCGATCCCGACGACAACGATGTACACCGGTGCGACGCAGGGCCTCCAGAACTCGTCGACGACCCTCTCCGCGCACGTCACCGGGGCTCCCAACGACGCGACGGAAACCGTGACCTTCACGATCGGCTCGAAGAGCTGCACCTCGGCGCTCGCGGGCGGTAACGCGTCGTGCTCGGTGGCGCTCACCGATCCCGCAGGCAGCGGATACAGCGTGTCCGCGACCTATAACGGCGACGGGACACACACGACCAGCTCCGTCTCGGCGCCGTTCACGATCGTCTCGCCCGTCACCTCGACGACGGCAGGCGCGATCGCGCCTGTCCTCGCGGGCACGTCCGTGAACCTGACTGCAACCGTGACGCCGTCGTCTGCGCCGGGGACGGTGACGTTCTCCGTGGGCGGCACAACGCTCTGCATTGCCACACTCTCCGCCGGCGCGGCCTCATGCTCGGCGTCCTTTGCGCAGCCGGGGTCGTACAACGTTACGGCGCGCTACGCCGGAAACGGCGTCTACCCCTCGTCGTCGGGCACGACGACGGTGCTCGTCTACGCGCTCGCACCCGGCGGCGGGTCGTTCGTCGTCGGCGACAAGTCGGCGTCCGGCTCGATCACCTTCTGGGGCGCGCAGTGGTCGAAGCTCAACACGCTCAGCGGCGGGGTGGCACCGAATGCCTTCAAGGGCTTCGCGCTCAACGGGTCTGCAGCGACGTGCGGCGTCCCCTGGTCGACGGATCCAGGCAACAGCTCTCCCCCGCCCGCCGGCCCGCTGCCGGCGTACATGGCCGTGATCGTGACGAGCAAGGCCGCGCAATCCGGCTCGCAGATCTCCGGCAACACCGTCGCGATCGTGATCGTGAAGACGAGCGCCGGCTACGCGAGTGACCCGGGCCACGCAGGCACGGGCACGGTCGTCGCCACCGTCTGCGGCGGTTAGGCCGCCCGCCGACAAGGCGCGGGTTTACCCGTCCGAGCGACCCGAGCGAGATGTCTCGTGGTCGGGGTGCAGGATCGGATCGGGCCGTCGCTGCTCGTACTCGGCGAGTGTCAAGACGATCGTCCGCCGGCAGGTTGGATCGCCGCATTCGCAGATGAATTCCAACGGTTCCTGGCCGCCGTTCACCCCTTCAGACTCAGCCGTCATCACATCGACCCAAAACGGGACGCCGTGGAAGGCGGCGCGGCAACGCGCGCCCTCCACAACTGCCCGAAAGTCTCCTAGCTGCCGCAGTACTCGGTGCGGTAGGCCGCAATCGCGCCCGCCGTCGCCGAATGGAGGAAGTAGCCGGGGCCGGCCGATGCGTTCGAATTGCCCGAAGCGCCGTCCGTGCCGCTGGAATGGTTCGAGATCGCCACGAGCTGACCGTCGCAGCTCGGGGTTCCCGGCACGGGGACCGGGCTATTTGACGCCGCAGATCCACTGCCCGCCGCCACAAGCGCGGCGACAACAGCGGCACACGTCGTGAGTGCCGTCTTCAAGCTAAACCACTCTCCTTTTTATGCCCGGCCGCAACCGAGCGCCGCAGTACAGCTCTTACTCTGGTCAGCGGGGACGAAGTATCAACCCCCGTCAGAGGGATTGTTTCCCGGGCGCCAGAGTGGCTCGTCGACGCCCGCGGCGGCGTTCGCCGTGCGCGCGGCGATGAAGAGCAGGTCGGAGAGCCGATTCAGATACACGCGCGCGAGCGGATTGACGTCCGTCTGAAGTGAGGCGAGCTCGGCGCGGCGGGCGACCGTGCGCGCGACGTGCAGCCGGGCTGCGGCCTCGGAGCCGCCCGGGAGGACGAAGCTCTTCAGCTCCGGCAACGGCCCGTTCAGCTCGTCGCACAGACGCTCGAGGCCGTCCACCATCGCCTGCGTTGTGCGCAGCCTGCCCTCCACCTCGTGCGGCACCGACAGGTCGGCGCCGACGTCGAAGAGCTCGTTCTGGATGCGTGCGAGCGGCGTGTGCAGCACATCGGGGAGGTCACCGGCCAGAACGACGCCGATGTGCGAGTTCAGCTCGTCGACGATCCCGTACGCGACGATGCGCGG
>DATKQO010000046.1:0-21664 GCA_035532715.1 Gaiellaceae bacterium
ACCGGAGAACCCGTCGAGCACGACGAGGAGCGCGTCGACCTGGCGCAGGTTCCCGAGCAGCGCCGGCCCGGTGCCGCGCACCTCGGACACGCGAATCGCCGCCGCCGTCACCTTGCGCGCACCCACGACCTCGGCGAGCTGCTGGAGGCGCGGATCGGGGATCGCGGCCATGCCGACCTCGCCGTGCGCCTTCGCGCCCGTCAACGCTTCGAACAGCATCGACTTGCCCGAGCTCGGAAGCCCGACGATCCCTACTTCGAGCGCCATGCGCCCAGGCTACTTCTCGGGCGCCTGAACCTGCTTCTGAAGCGACGCGAGCGCGCGATGCTGCAGCGACTTGATCGCGCCCTCGGTCTTGTCGAGGATCTTCGCGACGTCGGCATTCGCGAAATTGAAGACGAACTTCAGCGTCAGCACCTGCTGCTGCTCCGGCGACAGCGTGTCGATCAGCTCGAGCATCGACTGGCGGCCGATCGACTGCATCGCCTCGAACTCGGCGGACGGCACCTCCGAGCCGTACGGCTCCGGCACCTCCTCTTCGGGCTGCCAGCGGCGGCGCGCGCGGAAGTGGTCCATCGAGAGGTTGTGCGCAATCCGGAAGAGCCAGGCCGAAAACGGTGCCGCCTGCCAGCGAAAGCGGCCGATCGACTCAAGCATCTTGAGGAACGTCTGGGTCGTCAGGTCCTCGGCGTCGTGCCGGTTGCCGACGGTCACGTGCAGGTAGCTGTAGATCCGGTCGAAATGGATCAGGTACAGCTCCTCGAGGGCCGCACGGTCGCCTTTCTGCGCCCGGTCCACGAGCCGGCGGACGTGGGCGGTCGACTCCCGTGGGGCGGGTTTCTCGGGCGCGTCGGGGCTCACCGGCAGTGTCTCTCCCTCACACGGCCCGCCGTAATCCTCAGCTCGTGAAGCCGACGCGGCTCGCGCGACTGAAGCGACGGAAGTAGGAGACGTGCGGGACGACGACGTGATACGGCCCGTCCTCCGTCTCGAGCACGATGACCCGCGGGCCGTCCACATGCAGGGCACGCTCGAGCTGGTCGGCGTTCGCCGCGTCCACGAAGCCGCCGATCACCTGCCCGCCCTCGAAGCCGATCTCGACACGCACGCGATCGTTGTCAGCCACGCGACACCACCTCCGAGAGAACGCCGTGAACGGAATCCGGATGCACGAAGGCGACCTCCAGGCCGAACATGCCCTGGCGCGGCTCCGCGTCGATCAGCTCGGCGCCGGCCTCCGCGAGGTCGGCGAGCGCCGACCGCACGTCGTCCACCTCGTAGGCGACGTGGTGCATGCCCGGCCCGCGCTTCGCGAGAAACTTGCCGACCGGCGTGTCGTCGCCGAGCGCCGCGAGCAGCTCGACGCGGCTCTCGCCGACGCGAATCGACGCCGCCTCGACGCCCTGGTCCTCGACACGGGCCCGATGCTCGAGCCGGCCGCCGAAGAGACGCTCGTAGCTTCGCACCGCCTCGTCGAGATCCACGACGGCGACGCCGACGTGATGAATCGCTCGTACTTCCACCCGGGCGATGCTATCCGGCGCCGGTGCGGCCCCGCCGGAGGTCAGACTCCGAGGTCGACGCCCTCGAAGGCGACGACCCGCGGCACCCCGACCGAGTCGGCGGCACGCGACTCGGGCTCGACGCCCGCGAAGAGCGCCAGCACCTCGTCCCGCCCGAGCGTCTCCTTCTCCAGCAGCGCGGCCGCGATGCGGTCGAGCGTCGCACGATGCTTCTGCAGCAGACGGAGCGCGTCCTCGTACGCCGTGTCGGTGAAGCGGGCCTGCTCGCTGTCGCGCAGGCGCTTCGTCTCCTCGGAGAGCGCGTAGTTGTCGGCGCGCATCGTGCGCGACGCGACGCCGTCCGCCATGCCCCACTCGAAGACCATCGAACGGGCGATCTCGGTCACCTTCTCGAGATCGTTCGCGGCACCGGTCGTGACGCGGCCGAAGACCACTTCCTCGGCGGCGCGGCCGGCGAGCGCGACCACCATGCGGTCGACGAGCTCCTCCTTCGTGTGGAGGTAGCGGTCCTCCTCCGGGAGATAGAACGCGTAGCCGAGCGCGTTGCCGCGCGAGACGATCGTGACCTTCTGGAGCTCCATCGCCGAGCCCATCAGATGGGCCATCAGCGCGTGGCCGCCCTCGTGGTAGGCGAGAATGCGACGCTCTTTCTCCGTCAGCACCTTCTTCTGCTGCAGGCCGGCGACGACGCGCTCGAGGGCGGCGTCGAAGTCCATCTGCGTCACGTACCGGTCTTCGCGGCGGCCGGCGAAGATCGCGGCCTCGTTGCAGATGTTCGCGAGCTCGGCGCCGGTGAGGCCGCTCGTCTGCTTCGCGACGTGCGCGAGGTCGACGTTCGTCGCGAGCGGCTTGTCGCGCGTGTGCACGCCGAGGATCGCCGTTCGGCCGGCGAGGTCGGGCGGCGGAACGAGCAGCTGCCGGTCGAAGCGGCCGGGACGGAGCAGCGCAGCGTCGAGATCCTGGATGCGGTTCGAAGCGCCCATCACGACGACCTGCGCGGCACCTTCGAAGCCGTCGAGCTCGACGAGCAGCTGGTTGAGCGTCTGATCCTGTTCGCGGTTGAACCCGGAGCCGCTGCGCTGCGCGCCGACGGCGTCGAGCTCGTCGATGAAGACGATGGCCGGCGCGTGCTTGCGCGCCTCGACGAAGAGCTTGCGGATGCGGGCGGCGCCCAGGCCGGCGAACATCTCGACGAAAGACGACGCGCTCGCGGAGTAGAAGTTCGCGCCGGACTCGTGTGCGACCGCCTTCGCGAGGAGCGTCTTGCCGGTACCGGGCGGCCCGTACAGCAGCAGGCCCTTCGGCACCTTCGCGCCGAGGAGCTCGAACCGCTTCGGATCCTTGAGGAAGTCGACGACCTCCATCAGCTCGGCGCGCACCTCTTCGACGCCCGCGACGTCGGCCCACGTCGTGTGCGACTTCGCCCGCGAGTCGACGCGCATCGGCTTGATGCGCGGCATCATCCCGACGGTCTTCCAGAGGAGCCACGCCGTCAGGATGAGGATGGCGAAGAACGCGAGCGGCAACCACGTGGTCGCGAAGTTGGCCGCGGAAGTGAACCAGTGCCCCACCATTCTGAGGTGTCATCGGCAGGAGGGCGGGAATCCCTTAGCCGAGTGAGGCGATCACCTCCTCGACGGTCGAGAAGGCGGCCCCACCGGCACGCCAGGCGGCCCGGCAGGCGGCGGTCCGGGCCTCGTCGAGGCCGCGCGCGGCGTCTTCGACGAAGCTGACCCGGCGGCCGCGGCGGAGGAAGCCCCGGATCGCGGCGTCGTCGCAGACGTCCGTCGCGACGCCGAAGACGACGATCTCCTCCGGGTCGAGAGCGTCGAGCAGGGGGTCGGCGTTCGGGTTCGTGAACACGTCGAAGCTCTTCTTCAGGAGGACGAGCTCGCGGCGGCCGGCGACGAGCCGCGGGAGAAGACCCGGCGGATAGGGCACGAGCGAGAGCGGGAGCGGATCGCGCTGCTTCGTCTCGAGGATCTTCTCGGCGCCGCGCGTGCCGCGGAGGCAGTGCGGCGGGTAGGTGTTCGTGAAGTCGGGCGCGTCGGAGAGCTCGGGGTCGGTCAGCTCGTGGTCGTCGACGGAGGCGACGTGGACGAGCCCGGCGGCGCGCGCCGCGTCGACGAGCCGTTCCATCGCCGGGGCGACGTCGGTCGCGCCGGGAACGTAGAGCTTCCCCGTGGGCTCCATGAAATCGACCTGCGTATCGACGTCCCAGAGGATGCGGCCGGCCATGGCGGGGATTGTGCCTGGTGGCCCACGCAGCCACGTCTCGTGGCTGCCACCGGCCGTGGCTCGAAGAGACAGCGCGGCCCGAAGAGCCATCTTGCCCGCGCGCCCGGCGCGCGGCACTCTCGCCGGGTGACCGACCGCCTGCGCGACGTCGAACCCGGCATCCACCATGTGACGGTGGGGGCGACGGGACCGAGCGAGTACTACAAAGATCACATCGACAGGCTCGACTGGCTGCGTCGCTTCATCCGCGTCCTCGAGCGCTTCGAGTGGAAGTGCCTGATCGTCTGCCAGATGACGACGCACGTGCACGTCCTCGTCGACATCCGAGACAGGTCCCTGTCGAACGGGATGCACCGACTCAACTGCGGCTACGGCAAGGAGTTCAACGCCCGGCACGACCGGCGCGGCGCCCTCATCCGGCGCCGGTTCTGGTCGAAGCGCATGCGCTCCGAGACGCAACTCGTCGCCGCCTACCGCTACATCGCGCTCAACCCGGTACGCGCCGAGATCTGCGAACGCGCGGAAGAGTGGTACTGGAGCAGCTTCGCGACCTCGTGCGGACTCGCGACGACCTTTCCGTTCGTCGATCCGACACCGGTGATGGCGGCTTTGAACGCGTCGCATGCGGACGGGGGCCGGGCGCTCCTCGACCTCGCCGGCGACGTCGAGCGCAGCCACGTCCGTTGACTGCCACCGGACGTGGCGGCGCTGGACATGGCCGCGAGTTACGTGACGAGCTCGAGCCGCGCGGCGTTGCGGCGACCTCGGCCGAACTTTGCGGACGGGTGCCCGTCCGTCAGCACGATGTCGCCGGTGAAGTCGTTCGAGCCGCGGATGAGCGACGAGCCCACACCGTAGGCGTCGACCGGCACGCCGTTCGCCTCGAACGCGCGGATCTTCTCGATCGTGAACCCGCCGGAGACGACGATGCGCACACGCTCGTAGCCGCGCTTGTCGAGCGCGGCACGCACCTTGCGCACGAGCCGCTCGTTCACGCCCGTCGGCTCGAAATCGCCCATCTCCGCCCACAGCGAGCGATCGACGAGCGCCTCCGACGTGTCGAGGCGTACGCCCCACAGCCGGTCGCCGAGCGCGTCCGCGACCTCGAGCGCCGTCCGCACCGAATCGTTCTCGAAATCGACGAGCACCGTCACGTGCATGTCCGGCGACGCCCACTCGGCGAACTTGCGCGCCGCGAGCACCGTGTCGCCGTGATACGCCGCGATCAACGCATGCGGAACCGTGCCGATGCCGCTGCCACCCCACCACGACGCCTGCTCGTCCGTCGTCACGCCGATCTCCGCACCGACGATCTGGCCTGCGACATATGCCGCGTAGCCGTCACCGGTCTGCACGCGGTGATGGTCGTGCCGCGCCGGCATGAAGATGATCGGCTTGCCGTCCGCCGCCTGCAGCACGTGCACGACGTTCGTCGTGATCAGCGTGCGCCGCGCCAACGTGCCGAGCACCGGTGTCTCGAGGTGCGCGAACGTCGTGTAGTCGCCCTCGATCGTCAACACCGGCTCGTACGGCTCGATGCGGTCGCCGTCGTACAGCGCACGCACCTCGAGCCCGTCGGCGTCGCGCGCACACAGCTTGAGGATCGCGATCGCCTCGTCCATCCCACCGAGCCACGCATGCCGCTTCTGGAACACCTGGAACACGACCCGCGGATGCTGTCCGTCCTGCAACAGCGCGTCGCGCGCGTTGTTGAAATACGCATCCGTGTACCAGCCGGCGCGCATCTTCTCGACCGGAAGATCGAAGATCTCGGGCGGAAGCCGCGTCTTAAGCGTCTGCGCCATGCTCGAGCTCGAGGCAGGCGGCAAGCGCGGCCTCCGCGACCTCGAGCTGCTCCGGCGACGGTTCCGCCGTCGAGAGCCGGTGCTGAAGCTCGTGGCCGGGCTTCGACAGCGCCTGCGCGACGAGATGGTCCGGATGCCGCGTCATCCAACCGAAGATCTCCGTCGACGCCGCCAGCGCGCCGAGCTGCGCGACAGCGCGTGCACCGTTGCGCGCCCGCGCGGGCGTAAGACCCACGAGCAGGTTGCCGACCGCGGACGTGACGACGAGCGGCCCGATGAGATGGCCGCCGCAACGCTCATGTTCCCTCGTGGCGCCCGCGCCGTGCTCGTACGTGCCGATCGAGATGTGCTCGGCACCGTGATACGCCGCAAGCTCGGAACCGCGCAGCGCAAACGCAGCCGGAGCGAGCGAAAGCAGGCCCGAGACCAACTCCGTCGCCGCAGGCCGCAGGCGACCGGAGTCACGGACGCCCCGCACCACGACCGCCGCGCCGACCATCGACGCGAGAACGCGCGGGCTCTGCATCGGCAGCTGCGCGGCCGGGAGCTTGCGCTTCACCTGCGGCAGCAGCGCCATCGCCTCGGCGAGCCGCGCCGGGCCGCGCAGCAGCGGGTTCACGACGTTCGACGCCCGGAAGCGCTTGCGCGCCGACGCGACCTCGAGCCGCCCGTCCTCATGGCGGATCGCGCACGCCCACGCCGTCGGCCCGTGCACAAGCACGCCGTTCGGCATCGCCATCCCCCCGAGCCGGATCTTCTCCTCGCTCATGCGCCGCCAGGGTAGCCCGCGAGGGCACGGAGCGCGCGCTGCAGCGACAGCGCCGCCGGGCCAGGGGCACCGTCGCCTATCTGCCTCCCGTCGACGGCGACGACCGGCATCACCTCGCGCACCGACGACGACAGGAACACCTCCTCCGCCGCAAGCAGCCGTTCGAGCGGGAACCGGCCCTCCTCGACGCCGTAGCCGAGGCCGGGCAGAAGCTCGAGCAGCGTCGCGCGCGTGACGCCGGCGAGAATCGGCAGCGCGAGCTCCGGCGTGAGGAGGCGGCGGCCCTCGCGCCACCACACGTTCGAAGTCGGCGCCTCGAGCACGATCCCGTCGGGACCGACGAAGAGGGCGTCGTCGGCTTCCCGCCGGCCGGCGTCCTGCTGCGCCGCGATGTTCTGCGCATAGCTCGTCGACTTCGCGCCCGCGATCAGGTCGCCCGGCGCCCACGGGACGACGGCGAGCCGGATCCCGTGCCGGCGCTGCTCGTCATGTCCGGCCGGCAGCGTCGAGACGAGCGCGACCCCCGTCGGCCGGCCGCCGCCCTCGCGGCCCGGCGTCCAGAGGAGCCGCAGCACGGCGTCCGGCTCGTTCGCGGCCGAAAGCGCGTCCTCCACCGCGAGCGCGAGCGCATCACGCTCGACCTGCGGCAGCCCGAGCCGCGCCGCGGACGCGGCGAGCCGGTCGAGGTGCGCGTCGAGCCGGAACGGTCGGCCGCCGTAGACGCGGATCGTCTCGAAGACCGCTCGGCCGCGCAGCACGCCCTCGTCGTCGGCGTAGAAGACCGGCGCGTCCGGCGCGAGCGAGCCGCGGCCCGCCTCGGCGACCGCGAGCAGCGTCACGAGAGGGCCGCCGCCGGAAGCGGTGCGCCGATCGCCGCGAGCAGCGGGCGCGCCTTCACCCACGACTCCTCGACCTCCGCGGCCGGGTCGGAGTCCCAGACGATGCCGCCGCCGACCCAGAGATGAATCGTCCCCTCCGCGACCGCGAAGGTGCGGATCGTGAGCGCGAGGTCGAGATCGCCGTTCGGGTGGATGCGTCCGAGCGCGCCCATCGAAGCGCCGCGGCCGACGGGCTCGAGTGCCGCGATCACGTCGAGCGCCGCGATCTTCGGGCAGCCGGTGACCGAGCCGCCCGGCAGCACCGCGTCGAGCAACCCGCCGAGCGACACGTCCTCGCGCAACTCCGCCTCGACCGTCGCGACAAGATGCGACACGCCGGCGAGCTGCCGTTCGGCGAGGAGCTCGGGCCAGCGGACGCTGCCGGGAACGGCGACGCGCGACAGGTCGTTGCGTTCGAGGTCGACGATCATCACATGCTCGGCGGCGTCCTTCGCCGACTCGACGGGAACGCCTGCCGGCCGCGTCCCCTTGATCGGTGACGTGCGCACGCGCCGCCCGCGCCGCGAGAGCAGCAACTCCGGCGACGCGGAGACGATCGTCCAGCCGTCGCTCTGCAGGGGCCGCGGCTCGAGCGGCCGCAGCGGCGCGAGCGCGGGTGCGAGCCCAGCCGGATCGCCGCCGAAGTCGGCTTGCAGGTGCTGCACGAGATTCACCTGATAGACGTCGCCCTCCGCGATCGCAGCGCGCACCGTGTCGACCGCGCCTGCATACTCAGCCTCGGACCAGCTCGCGTGCCAGTCGCCGACGCGGAAGTCGCCGGCCGCGCGCCGGGGCGCACCGGCCGCCTCGATCTCGTACGCGACCGCAGGGAGCGGGCACGGCTCCGGCGGCGCCGGAACCGCGGTGCGCCGCAACCCGTCGCTGCAGCGGTAGCCGACGTAGACGTGCGCGACGACGTCGTCGCGGCCGAAGAACCCCTCCGCCGCGAGCGCCGGCTCGAGGTCGGCGAGCGCCTCCAGCTCGACGGTCAACCGCAGACGGCCCGCGCGACCTGCCGAAGCCAGACGACGCCGAGCTCGAGATCGTCGACCGGGACGCGCTCGTCGGCGGAGTGGATGAGCTGCGCCGCCACCTCGGGCGGCATCGAACGCGCCGGGAAGAATCCGTACGCAACCGTGCCGAACGCCTCGCGCAGCCAGTGGCTGTCGGTGAAGCCGGCGGTGCAGATCGGAACGGCGTGGGCGCCGGGCTCACTCTCGGAGACGAACATCTCGACGGCATCCCACAACGGCGTGTCGAGCGCCGAGCGCGTCCCGCCTTGCGGCTCGTCCCAGACGAGGTCGTAGTCGACGTCGCCACCGAGCACCGCGCGCACCATCGGCTCGATCCGCTGCGGATGCTGGCCTGGCAGCAGCCGGCAATCGACTGAGATCTCGCACAGCGCGGGAATGACGTTCCGCTTCTGCGACGCGGTGATCATCGTGGGCGCGAACGTCGGCGCGAGCAACGGCTCGACGAGCTCCGCAGCCGTGGGGTGCAATGCGCGTGCGCGTTCGACGACGGACGCCGCATGCGGGATCTCGCCGAGCACGGTCCGCAGAAACGCCTCGACCTCCTGCTGGAGCTGCGGCTCCGGCCGGTACGCCGCGATCCGCTCGATGAGACGAGCGGCCTTCACGAGGGCGTTGTCGGCGATCCCGGGCATCGACGCGTGCCCCGAGCGCCCGTGCACCCGGATCGTGAACGGCGCCGTCATCTTCTCGGCCGTCGAGCACAGGTAGTAGACGGCGCCGCCGAGCTCGAGCCGGTCGCCCGCACCCTCGTTGAGGGCGTAGTCGGTGCGCACCGCGTCGGGGTGCGCCTCGCAGAGCCACTGCAGGCCGAAGCCGTCTCCGACCTCCTCGTCGGCGGTGGCGGTGAAGACGAGATCGCCCGCCGGGGCATAGCCGTCCCGCGCGAGCGAGGCGATCGCGACGGCGTTCGCCGCGACCTGGCCCTTCATGTCGAGCGCGCCGCGACCCCAGATCTCCCCGTCTCGAAGCTCGCCGGAGAACGGCGGCACCGACCACTCGCGCGGATCCGCGAGGACGACGTCGGTGTGCGAGAGGAGCAGCAGCGACGGCCCCGCCCCGGTGCCGCGGATGCGTGCGACGAGATTCGCGCGCTCTGGCACGCGGGCGTACAGCTCGCACTCGACGCCGTTCGCCTCGAGGTAGTCGCGGAGCAGCTCCGCGGCCGCGGTCTCGTTGCCCG
This sequence comes from Gaiellaceae bacterium, assembly GCA_035532715.1. Lineage (GTDB taxonomy): Bacteria > Actinomycetota > Thermoleophilia > Gaiellales > Gaiellaceae > Palsa-739. The sequence continues at coordinate 9,428 of DATKQO010000046.1, forward strand.
GCGGATTCGTCGTGTCGATGCGAATGAGCCGGCCGAGGAGGTCGCTCACCTCGGCACGAAGGCTGGTCACGGTCACGCGGCGGAGCATACTTGCGCCATGAGCGACCTCTTCTCCGACGCCGCGGCCGAGCGCTCCGGCCGGGCCGCACCGCTCGCGCAGCGGCTGCGACCGCGGTCGCTCGACGAGTTCGTCGGCCAGGAGCACGTGCTCGGCGAGGGTTCCGCGCTGCGCCTCGCGATCGCCGAGGACCGCGTCCGCTCGTCGATCTTCTACGGCCCGCCCGGCACCGGGAAGACGACGCTCGCGCGCATCGTCGCGACGACGACCGGCTCCGAGTTCGAGGAGCTGTCGGCCGTCTCGGCGACGGTGAAGGACGTGCGCGAAGTGCTCGCCCGCGCACGCGACCGGCTCGGCATGTCGGGGCAGCGCACGATCCTCTTCCTCGACGAGATCCACCGCTTCAACAAGGCGCAGCAGGACGCGCTGCTGCCGGCGGTCGAGAACGGCCTGCTGACGCTGATCGGCGCGACGACGGAGAACCCGTACTTCGAGGTGAACTCTGCGCTGCTCTCCCGCACGCAACTGTACGAGCTCGAGTCGCTCACGCCCGAAGCGCTCCAGGAGGTCGTGCGCCGCGGCGCTGCGGAGCTCGACGCGGAGCTCTCACCGGAGCTCGAGGAGCTGATCGCCCGCCGCGCCGGCGGCGACGCACGCTCGGCGCTGAACATCGTCGAGCTCGCCGCCGACACCGCCCGCGCGGAAGGCGGCGCGATCACCGAGGAGCACGTCGAGGACGCGGCGCGCAAGCGTCCGGTCGTCTACGACAAGAACGCGGACGCGCACTACGACTTCACGTCGGCATTCATCAAGTCGATGCGCGGGAGCGACCCCGACGCCGCCGTGTACTACCTCGCCGCGATGCTCGAAGGCGGAGAGGACGCGCGCTTCATCGCGCGGCGCATGATCGTGCTCGCGTCAGAGGACATCGGCAACGCCGATCCGCGCGCGCTGCTCGTCGCGGTCGCCGCGGCGCAGGCGGTCGAGCACGTCGGGCTTCCGGAGGCGCGGCTCAATCTCTCGCAGGCGGCGATCTACCTCGCGCGGGCGCCGAAGTCGAATGCAAGCTACGTCGCGATCAACGAGGCGGCCGACGACGTGCGCGAGCACGGCACCGTCAAGCCACCGCGGTCGCTGCGCGACGGCAACTACTACGGCCGGCAGCTCGGAAACGGCAAGGGCTACGTCTACCCGCACTCCGACCCGCGCGGCTTCGAGGTCGACCACCTGCCGGACGAGCTGAAGGGGAAGGCGTACTACCGGCCGTCCGGCAACGGCGAGGAGACGGCCGACTGAGGCTGCACACCCACTGCTGGGGCGACCCCGGTGCACCGCCGCTCGTCTGCCTGCACGGCGTCACCGGCCACGGCGAGCGCTACCGCCGGCTCGCGGAGGAGCGCTGGGCCAAGCGGTTCCGGGTCGTCGCGCCCGACCTGCGCGGGCACGGCCGCTCGGGCTGGGAGCCGCCGTGGACCTTCGCGACGCACGTCGCCGACCTGCTCGAGACCCTCGACGCCCTCGGCATCGGGGCCGCAGACTGGGTCGGCCACTCGTTCGGCGGACGGCTCGTGCTCGAGCTCGAAGCCGCGCACCCAAAGCGCGTACGGCACGCGGTACTGCTCGACCCGGCGATCCACGTGCTGCCGCACGTCGCGCAGTTCATCGCCGAGCAGGAACGGGAAGAACCGGTCTACGCGTCCTTCGACGAATACGCCGACAAGCGCGCCGACGGGCCCGCGACGCCGCGTGCGCTCGTGCTCGAGGACGCCGAGCGCCACTGCGAGCGGCTTCCGGACGGGCGCCTCCGCCGGCGGACGTGCCAGCCGGCCGTGATCTCGATCTACGGCGAGCTTGCGTCGGAGCCGCCGCCCGCAGACGCACTGCGCGCGCCGACGCTGCTCCTGCACGCTCCGTCGTACGGGCTCGTCCGCGACGAGCACCTCGAGCGCTACGCGAGCCGGGCCGAGATCGCACCCCTCCCCGGCATGCACATGGTGATGTGGGACGCGTTCGACGAGGTCGCGGACGCGGTCGAGCGCTTCCTAGAAGATCCGCGCGCCGAGCGCTGACGCGGCGAGCTCGACGGCGAGCTTCGCGGTCGCGTTCTCACGGTCGAGCACCGGATTCACCTCGACGATGTCGAGCGAGTCCATCAGCCCGGACTCGGCGATCGTCTCCATCGCCAGGTGCGCCTCGCGGTACGACAGACCGCCACGAACGGGAGTACCGACACCGGGCGCCGACTCGGGGTCGACGGCGTCCATGTCGAGGCTGACGTGGAGGAACCCCGCGCCCGACGCATGCGCGAGCGCCTCGTGCATGCACGGCTCGATGCCGAGGCGGTCGACGTCGTTCATCGTGAACACCTTCGCGTCGAGCCGCTTCAGGAGCTCGCGCTCGCCCTGGTCGAGCGAACGCACGCCCACGAGCGAGATCCGGCCTGCCTCCACCGCCGGGAGCGTCCACCCCTCGTGCGCGAACCCCGGCCCGCAGAGGCCGAGCGCCGCGGCGAGCACCATGCCGTGCACGTTTCCGCTCGGCGACGACTCCGGCGTGTTGAGGTCGCCGTGCGCGTCGATCCAGATCACGCCGCCCGGGCCGTGCACCGACGCCATGCCGACAAGCGTGCCGAGCGCGATCGAGTGGTCGCCACCGAGCACGAGCGGCATCGCGCCGCGCCTGCGGGCCTCCGCGACGAGAGAAGCGACGCGATCGCACAGCTCGACGATCTGCACGAGGAAGCGCGCCCGCTCGTCGCCCATCTGGGTCGACTCCGCGACCGGCGCCTCGACGTTGCCGAGGTCCTCCGTCACGATGCCGAGCTTCTCGGTCAAGTGCTGGCGAAGCTCGGCATAGCGGATCGCCGACGGACCCATATCGACTCCGCGGCGGCCGGCACCGAGGTCGAGCGGCGCGCCGATCACGACGACCTCGCGCGCGGGTGGTTGCGCACTCACAGCCGCAAGGCTAACGTCCGAGCCTGGATGGACCAGCGGGACCGCTTCGGCGAAGCGCCCGTCCGCGTGCTGCTCGCGGACGACGACGCCTCCTTCCTCCAGTCACTTCGGCCGCTGATCGAGCGCCAGCCCGAGCTCACGGTCGTCGCCTCCGCCGCGAACGGCCTCGACGCGATCGAGCTCGCCGACGACCTCCTTCCCGATGCGATCGTCATCGACCTGCACATGCCGCTCGTCGACGGCGTGACGGCGGTTGCGCGGCTCCGCAAGGATCATCCGCACCTCTGCCTGATCGCGCTGACCGGCGACCCGGACGCGAAGCTGCACCGCGCGGTCACCGAGGCGGGCGCGGACGCCGTCCTCCTCAAGAGCGACCTCGTCGACACGCTCTTCCAGCGGCTGGCCGCGATCCGCAGCGCAGCGCACACCTGAGGAAGCTGCGGCGCTACGATGGGCGCCGCGTTGCCGGAGGTATCCGGGCGAGGTAGCTCAGTTGGTAGAGCACTCGGCTGAAAACCGGGGTGTCGCCGGTTCGAGTCCGGCCCTCGCCATACGCGCTGCCGGCGGCCCCGGAAGGGCCGCCGGCTCGTTTCATCCGTCCTGCCCGACTCGTAGGTTCGCTCTCGCTGGTCGACGGCAACCATCGCAGGGGAGGAACGACCAATGGGCACCATGGCGGCAACGTTCCGGGACGGCGTCCTGGAGCGGCGGTTCCGGTTCGCGGAGCACGGAACCACGTTCGCGCGCGACACGATGGCCGGCGTCACGACGTTCATCGTGATGTCGTACATCATCTTCCTGAACCCGATCATCCTCACGAGCGTCAAGCCGAAGGTCGGCGCGGCGCTGCCGTTCGAGGGGGTCGTCACGGCGACCTGCGTCGTCGCCGCCGTAATGACGATCCTGATGGGGCTCTACTCGAACAAGGCCTTCGCGCTCGCGCCGGGTCTCGGCATCAACGCGATCGTCGCGTTCCAGCTCGTCGGCCAGCAGGGCCTCTCGTTCCCGTCCGCGATGGGCCTGATCGTGCTCGAAGGCGTCGTCGTCACCGTGCTCGTCCTCACCGGACTGCGCGAGGCGATCATGAAGGCGATCCCGCTGCAGCTGAAGAAGGCGATCGCGATCGGCATCGGCCTCTTCATCGCGTTCATCGGGCTCTACAACTCCGGCATCGTCGTGACGGGCTCGGGCGAGCCCGTGACGCTCGGCCGCTTCACGACCTGGCCGATCTTCGTCGCGTTCGTCGGCATCGTCCTCACCCTCGCGCTCCGGGCCCGCGGCTTCAAAGGCGACCTGCTCGTCGGGATCATCGGCACCACCGTCGTCGCGACGATCGTCAACTCGGCGACGAGCCACAAGGCGTTCGGCACCTCGACCGCCACCTGGCCGGGCTGGAGCCACATCGCCGGCTGGGGCAACTGGTCGCTGTTCGGCAACTTCGACTTCCACGCGTTCTCGAAGCTCGGCGTGATCTCGGCGCTCGTGTGGGTGTTCGCGCTCTTCCTGTCGGACTTCTTCGACACGATGGGCACCCTCGTCGGCGTCGGCAAGCCGGCCGGCTACCTCAACGCGGCGGGCGAGTTCCCCGACATCCGCAGGCCGCTGCTCGTCGACTCGCTCGCCGCGATCGCCGGCGGCGTGTCGTCGACGTCATCGGCAACGACGTACATCGAGTCCGGCTCCGGCGTCGCCGCCGGCGGCCGCACCGGCTGGGTCGCCGTCGTCTGCGGCGGGCTCTTCCTGCCGTTCCTCTTCTTCGCACCGCTGATCGGGATGGTGCCGGCGCAGGCCACCGCGGCCGCGCTGATCATCGTCGGCTACCTCATGGTCAGCTCGCTCACCGAGGGCGAGGACGAGGCGGAGATCGAAGAGGGCCTCGCGGCGAAGGGCCGGGCGAAGCTCGCCGGGATCGACTTCCACGACCTCGGCATCGGCCTGCCGGCGGCGCTCGTGATCATGCTCATGCCGTTCAGCTACTCGATCACGAACGGCATCGGCTTCGGCTTCATCGCGTACGTCCTCATCCGCGCCTCACAGGGACGGACGCGCGACGTGCACCCGCTCATGTGGGTCATCTCGGCGGCGTTCACGCTCTACTTCTTCGTGCCGCTGCTGCAGGACCACGTCTCCTGGATGTAGCCCGAACGTAGTCGAGCCCCCAGGTGCGCCTCACGGCGCGCTTGGGGGCTCTCGGGCGTCCGGACCGGTGTGACCGTGTCGCGGACAGCCTGTGCCCGGGACGTTACTCCATCACGTCAGGGCGTATCGACCTGGATCACGAGCTCGCTGCCCTCCTCGGCTCCGAGCAGCGACGCCGCGCTCCCCTGGGAGACGGCGACCGCCAAGTTGCGGTAGCTGTCCTCGTACACGAGCAGGTCGCCGGGGCGCGCGTCCCCGAACGTGCGCGCCGCGACGGCGAAGTAGCGCTCGCCGCGCGAGACGAGCTCGACGCGCATGCCCGGCACGATCGCCGCCTGCTCGAAATGCTCACGCGCGAGGTTGAGCGCGATGTTGCCGAAGCGGTCGACCGCGAGCACCGTCGCGCGGATCCGCGCCTGGCCGACCTCCGGCTCGGGCAGGTCCAGCCGGACGAGCGCATCCGGGTCGATCGGCGGCCCGAGCTCGGCCAGCTCGACGCCGCGTGCGAGATGCGCAGCCGCGGGCGAGAAGAGATCGCGGCCGTGGAACGTCCGCGAGACCGACTCGAGCGCGTACGCCGGGTTCGCGAGCTCGTGCGCCTGGGCGACGCCGCCGAAGCGATCAGCCGCCGGCAGGAGCAGGCCGTTGTCGGGCCCGACGTACAGACGCCCCTGGGCGTCGCGCAGCGCGAGCGGCCGGCGGCCGCCGCCGACGCCCGGATCGACGACGGCGAGGTGGACGCCCGCCGGCATGTACGGGAGCGCGTTCGCGAGGGTGAGCGCCCCCTGCAGGATCCGGCCCGGCCGGATGCCGTGCGTGAGGTCGACGATCTCGGCATCCGGCGCGATCCGCTTCATCACGCCGTGGCAGGTGCCGACGAAGTCGTCCTGGAGTCCGAAGTCGGTGAGGAACGTGATGAACGGCGGCATCGACCCGACTCTAAAGCGATTGCAGCGCCGCGACGAGGCCGTCGAGGTCGTGCGTCGTCGCCTCCGCCAGCACCTCGAGCCCCTCGTCGCGGGCCGCCTGCGCTGTCTGCGGGCCGATCGCGACGACGGGAAGGCGCGCGCCGGTCGCCGCGAGACCGCGCGCGGCCGACGCGGACGCGAGCAGCGCGACGTCTCCGTCCGGCGGGGTTGCAGGATGCAGCTCGACCGTGCGGTAGAGCGGCAGGAAGTCGGCGTCCAGCTCGTCGGCGAGCAGCCGCCGGGCCCGCTCCGCCGCTGCGACGAGCACACGGCCTGCCGGCCGCGGCAGCGCAGCGAGGAGCCCTTCCTGCGTCGCGACCTCGGCGACGACGTCGGCGTGCAGCCCGTGCGCGGCGAGCTCCGCCGCCGTTGCCGGCCCGATCGCCGCAAGCCGAGCCGGCGGCGCGACGAGCCGCCGCGCAAGCTCCGCAGCACCGTTCGGGCTCGTGACGACGACCCAGTCGTAGGCGCCCGGGTCGATCGGCTCGTCCCCGAGCGGCTCGACGCGGATCAACGGGCAGCGCACGACCTCGTGCCCGAGCGCCTCCAGCCGGTCGACGAGCGGCCCCGCCTGAGCCTCGGCGCGGGTGACGACGACCTTCACCGTTCCGCGAGCCGCGCGAGCTCCAGCCCGAGCGCGACAGGATCGTCGCCGCTGCGCCGCTCGAGCCACGAGCCGTCCTCCGCCGCGACGAGCACGACGAGCGTCGAGCCGTTGTGATGCGCCGCCACCGGCGCGAGGCAGCCGCCCCCGACCGCCGCGATCGCCGCGCGCTCCGCCTCGACCCGCCGCCGCGTCTCGCCATGGTCGGCCGCAGCGACGAGGTGCTCGTCGCCGGTGCGCACCTGAAGCGCGAGCGCGCCCTGCGCGGCCTCGGGCAGCAGCTCCTCCGGGTCGAAGCGCCTGCCGATCTCGCGGGCGAGCCCGAGCCGGTCGAGCCCGCATGCTGCGAGCACGATCGCGTCGAGGCCGCGCTCGCCGCGCTTGCGCAGCCGCGTGTCGATGTTTCCGCGCATCGGCTCGATCGAGAGGGTCGGCTCGAGCGCGAGAAGCTGCGCCTTCCGCCGCGCCGACGCCGTGCCGACACGCATTCCCGGACGGATCTCCGTCGCGCCGCAGAGCGCATCGCGTGGATCGTCGCGTACGAGATACGCACCGACCGACAGTCCCTCCGGATCGACCGAGGTCATGTCCTTCGCCGAGTGGACTGCAACGTCGATGCGATGCTCGAGCAGCGCCTCCTCGAGCTCCTTGACGAAGACGCCGCGTGAGCCGATCTCTCCGAACGGCTTCGTTCGGTCCTTGTCGCCCGCGGTCGTGATCGGCACGAGGGCGATCTCGATCCCCGGTGCACGCAGATGTGAGGACGCGACCTCCGCCTGCGTGAGCGCGAGCCTACTGCCGCGACTGCCGACGCGGATCAGCACAGCGGGCGCGCCTTCGCACGGACTGGCCGCAGGCCGAAGCGCCGCGGGGCCGAACGCGCACGAACGCCGTGGGGACCTGTAACGGCAGCGGCCGCCCCATCAGCTTTACGGGCTTCAGCGTTCGTCCTCACCGAGTCCGAACAGGTGCCGCACCGCCTCAGCATAGATCACCCCGTCGGCTGCCGCGGCCGCCTGCTTCATGCGCACGATCGGCAGGTGGAGCAGCTTGTTCACGATCTGGGCGGTCATCGACTCGACGGCGCGGCGCTGGCTCTCGTCGAGCCGTCCGAGGGTGCCCTCGGCCTTGCGCAGCTCGGCCTCGCGGATCTCCTCCGCGTGCGCACGGAGGGAGGCGATCGCCGGCACGACGTCGAGCGACGCGTGCCACTCGTGGAACTTCTCGGATTCCGCCGCGACGATCGCCTCGGCGCGCTCGGCTTCGCCGCGCCGGCCCGCCAGCGTCTCGGAGACGATCGCTTCGAGGTCGTCGATGTCGTAGAGGTAGCACCCGTCGAGATCGTGGATCGCCGGATCGAGATCGCGGGGCACGGCGAGGTCGATGAGCAGAAGCTGGCGTCCGCGGCGGGCGTGCAGCGCGCGGGCGACGGTGGCGGCGTCGAGCACGAAGCCCGGCGAGCTCGTCGACGAGACGACGACGTCGGCGGACGCGAGCTGGTCCTCCAGGCGGTCGAGCGGCAGCGGCTCTGCGCCGAAACGTTGCGCGAGATCCTGCGCGTGGTCGATGGTGCGATTGGCGACGAAAGCGATGCGTGCGTGACGGTTGAGCAGGTTGCGCGCCGCCTGCTCGCTGATCTTGCCCGCACCGACGAGCAGGATCGAGCGGCCGTCGAGGTCGCCGAACACCTGCTCCGCGAGCGCCGCCGCCGCAGAGGAGACGGACGCCGGGCTCTCTCCGATCGCCGTCTGCGCGCGCACCTTGCGCCCGGCGTGCAGCGCCTGGCGAAACACGCGGTCGAGCAGCATGCCGGTCGTTCCGGCGTCGTACGCCGTGCGCACCTGGCCGAGAATCTCGCCCTCACCGGGGATGAGCGAGTCGAGCCCGGCGGCGACGCGGAAGAGGTGCAGCGCGGCCGCGTGGTCGCGCAGGCGGTAGAGCGCCCGCTCGACCTCCGGCTCGATCTCGGCGAGCGCCGCGACCGCCGCCTGTTCCGCCGCGTCGACGTCGGCTGCTGCGACGTAGAGCTCCGTGCGGTTGCAGGTCGACAGACAGACGGCCTCGCCGCCCGCTGCCGCGAGGCGCGCCGCGAGCTCGGCGCCCCGCTCGCGGTCGAGCGCGACACGCTCGCGCAGCTCGACGGGGGCGTGGTGGTGCGAGGTGCCGACGAGGACGAGGCGCATCACGCGAAGTGGGCCGCGGGGAGGGCGAGCCGGATGACGATCACGAGCGCGAAGCCGGCGAGCGCGACGTAGGCGGCGCGCCTCCCCGTCCAGCCGCGGGCCGCCCGCAGCACGAGGTATGCGGCCCAGACGAACCAGGTGACCGCCGTCGCAGCCACCACGGCGTCGACACGCTCACCCTCGCTGAGCAGGCGGACGAGGCCGACCGCGAGCCCGAGCGTGAGCGCGGGCAGCGAGACGAGGACGGTCCGCGAGGCGAGCCGGTCGAGGGTCGCGAGCGAGGGCGCGGGCCGGCGCAGGATCGTCACCGCGCGCCGCTTCAACCGCCGCTCCTGCCACAGGTAGAACGCCGACAACGCGGCGGCGAGCGTGAAGCCGGCGAACGCGACGAGCACGAGGCCGACGTGCAGCACGAGGAAGAGGTTCGAGTAGTGGCTGCGCGCGCCGACACCGGTGCCGCCGCCCGCGCGCGCGACGACGAGCAGGATCGCGGCGAGCGGCATGACGGCGAGCCCGAGCAGGCGGTACGGTCGGCGCACGCCGAGATAGACCGTCACGACGAACCAGACGAAGAGGTTGAGCGAGCCGGCCCACGTGCTCCACGGGAATCCGTCCACGCGCGCAGCCTGGACGCCGAGCAACGCGGTCTGCGCGAGCCAGCCGAGGCGCACACCCCAGATCGCCGCGCGGCCGGACGCGCCGGGGCGCCGCATGTCGCCGAGATAGCCGACGGCCGCCTCGCCGTAGCAGAGGAGCGCGGGCCAGAAGAGGAGCTCAGCCAACGGACGCCGGCTCCCGCTCGGCCTCGTCTTCGTCCTCGACCTCGCGCTGCGGGCGGGACTCGAGCGCCTCCACGTCGCGCTCGAGTCGCTGCAACTTGAGGGCGATGATCAGGACGTAGGCGAGCACGACGGCGAAGACAACGCAGTAGGCCGCGGTGACATACGTCTCGGAGGTGGTCACGCGTGCGCCTCCCGCAGCTCACGCAGCCGCACGTCGAGCCGCTTGCCGGCGAGCTCGACGCGGTAGAGCGTGTACGCGAGAGCGAGCATCGCCACCTGCGACACAAGGTACGCGACGAGCATCCAGCCGCCGAAGTTCGGGCCGTTGCGGGTGAAGACGACGGGATGGATGAACTGTTGCGCGAGCCGGATCGCAAGGAAGCTCACCGGAACGAGGACGATGCCGAAGAGCGCGTACACGGCACTGAGGTTCGCGCGCTGCGGCCCGGGGTCGACGGAGAAACGGAGCATGAAGTACGCCGCATAGAAGAGGAAGAGGACGAGGAAGAGGACGAGCTGGTTCTCGCTCCAGAGCCACCAGTGGCCCCACGAGATCTTCGCCCAGATCGAGCCGGTCAGGAGGACGAGCGAGCCGAAGATGACGCCCTGGTGGACGGCGACGTAGCTCTCGAGGTCGGCGCGCGGATCCCGCTTCCAGAGGTGGACGAGCGCCTTCCACGCGCCGGCGCCGAAACAGAGGTAGGCCGTGAACGCGATCGAGACGTGGAAGTAGAAGATGCGCTGCGAGAAGCCCTGGTTGGCGTCGTTCGGCGCGACGAAGAAGACGAGGACGAGCGCGAGCGTCACAAGCACGAGCGAGGACGCCGCGAGCGCCGGCAGCGGTATCCGGTACGAACGACCCACAGGCTCGAAGGTTACTCCGTGACGACGTACTCGAAGCTGGCCCAGCAGAGAAGGGCGAACAGGACGTCGTAGAGCGCGAGAAAGCCGAGGTAGCCGCCCGGGTGGCCGACGACGCTCGCGCCGACCCCGCCGATCACGAGCGGGATCGCGAGCGGCAGGAAGAGAAGCGGCAGGAGCAGATCGCGCGCGCGCGTCACGACCGCCATCGCCCCGACGAAGGTGCCGACCGCGCAGATGCCCAGGTCTGCGAGGGCGACGCCCGCGATCGTGGCCGGGCGCACGCCGTGGAAGAAGAGGGCGAACACCGGCAGCGCGACGACCTCGGCGGCGGCGAGGAAGGCGAACGTCGCGATCGACTTCGCCAGCCAGATGGCGCTGCGGTCGCACGGGGCGAGCACGAGCCCGTCGAAGACGCGCTGCTCGCGCTCGGGAACGAATGCGCGGCCGAGGCCGAGCAGCGCGGTGAAGACGATCGCCACCCAGAGAAGCCCGCTCGCCGCGAGCTTGGACGAGCCGGCGGGAAGCGCGAAGTGGAAGACGACGAAGGTCGCGACGACGAAGAGCAGCATCGCCGGCAACGTGTCACGCGCGCGCAACTCCAGCAGAAGATCCTTGCGCGCGAGTGCGCGCACGTCGGCGAAGTAGTTCATGCAGCGAGCGCGACGCGCACCGTCGCGAGCGCGGCAACGCGCGCGGGATCGTGGGTGGAGACGACGAAGGTGCGGTTACCGCTGAGCTCCCGCAGCTGCTCGTCGAGGAGATCCGCGCCCGCGTCGTCGAGCGCGGTGAACGGCTCGTCGAGCACGAGGAGCGTGGGATCGTGCAGCAGCGCGCGACACAGCGCGAGCCGTTGGGTCATGCCGCGCGAGTACGTCGCAACGCGGTCATGGCGCGCCTCCCAGAGGCCGAACCGTTCGAGCAGCATCCCGATGCGTTCTCGCCGCTCGGGAACGTGGTAGAGCCGGCCGTAAAGATCGAGGTTCTCGAGCGAGGTCAGCTCGCGATAGACGAGCGGCTCGTGGCCGAGGTAGCCGACCTGCGCACGCGTCGCGCCGACGGCGAGCTCGCCCTCGCTCGGCAGAGCGAGCCCGGCGCAGATGCGAAGCAGCGTCGTCTTCCCAGAACCGTTCGGTCCGGTTACGACGGCGAAGCCGCCCTGCGGCAGCTCGAGATCGACGCCGCGCAGCACGCGCTTCTCGCCGAAGCGCTTGCCGACGGCGCGGGCGGCGATCATGCGACGACCGCGTCGGCGATCACGAATGCCGCGAATGCGACGCTGATCACGCCGTTCATCGTGAAGAACGCCGCATCGAGACGTCTCAGGTCGTCGGGCTTCACGAGCGCATGCTCGTAGGCGAGCAGCACGGCGACCACGGCGACGCCGATCCAGTAGAGAACGCCGACCGACAAGCCGGCGCCTGCGACGACGAGGCACGCGACGGTCGCGGCGTGGGACAGGCGCGCACCGACAAACGCGCCGCGCACGCCGAAGCGCGTTACGATCGAGTGCAGGCCCTGGGCGCGGTCGACGTCGACGTCGAACAGCGCATAGAAGAGGTCGAAGCCGGCGACCCAGAACGCGACAGCGACGCCGACGACCCACGCCTGCCACGGCAGGTGGTTCGTGATCGCGACCCAGGCGCCGACCGGCGCGAGCCCGTCGACGATTCCGAGCCAGAAGT
>DATKQO010000047.1:0-6447 GCA_035532715.1 Gaiellaceae bacterium
GATTGCTGCGCTCGCTCGCGCATTCTCGTCGAACGGAGCGCGTACGACCGTTTCGCGGACCTGCTGGTCACCGCAACGCGCAACGTCAAAGTCGGCGATCCGGCCGACGACGCAACGGAGATGGGCCCCTTGATCTCCGCGCAACACCGCGATACGGTCGCGAGCTTCGTTGAGAGCGAACCGCTCTTTCGCGGCGAGGCGCCCGACGGCAAGGGCTACTGGTATCCGTGCACGGTGGTCGAGGCAACAAACGACGACCGGATCGCGCGCGAGGAGGTGTTCGGGCCGGTCGCCGCGCTGATCCCGTTCGACGACGAAGCGGACGCGATCCGCATCGCGAACGACACGCCCTATGGCCTCTCCGGTTCGATCTGGACGCAGAACGGCAGCCGTGCGCTGCGCGTGGCGCGCGCGCTCGAGACGGGCGTGATCAGCATCAACTCGAACAGCTCGGTTCGCGTGTCGACACCGTTCGGCGGCTTCAAGCAGTCCGGCTTCGGGCGCGAGCTCGGCATGCACGCGCTGGACGGCTACTCGGAAGTGAAGAACGTCTACTACTCGACGGAGGGCTGATGGGACGTCTCGACGGCAAGGTGTGTGTGATCACAGGCGCCGGTGGCGGCATGGGGCGCGACGCCACCATCCTGTTCAGCGAAGAAGGCGCACAGGTCTGTGCCGCCGACGTCAATCTCCAAGCCGCGGAGGAGACGGCGGCGCAAGCGCGCGACGCGTTCGCCTTCCGGGTCGACGTCGCCGACGAGGAGAGCGTCAAGGCGATGATGGACGAGACAGTCGCGCGCTACGGCGGCATCGACGTCCTGTACAACAACGCCGGCATTTCGCCGGACGACGACGCGTCCCTGCTCGACACGAGCGTCGAGGCGTGGGACCGCGTGCAAGCCGTGAACACGCGAGGCGTCTTCCTCTGCTGCAAGCACGGCATCCCACATCTCCTCGAACGCGGTGGCGGCAGCGTGATCAACGTTGCGAGCTTCGTCGCGATCGTCGGGGCCGCGACGAGCCAGATCTCCTACAGTGCGTCGAAGGGCGCAGTGCTCTCGATGAGCCGCGAGCTCGCCGTCCAGTTCGCGCGCGACAACGTGCGCGTGAACGCACTGTGTCCGGGACCGGTCGAGACACCGCTCCTGCTCAACATCTTCGGCGACGATCCCGCCGCGCTCGCGCGGCGACGCGTGCACTGGCCGACCGGCCGGCTCGCCAAGCCCCGCGAGGTCGTGAACGGCGCCTTGTTTCTCGCCTCCGACGAGTCGTCGTACGTCACGGGCTCGACGTTCCTCGTCGACGGCGGCCTGACCGCCGCCTACGTCACCCCCGAGTAGTGCGCGTCGCCGGGCGAAGCCCGACTAGGCTAAGCGCGTGCGCCTGTTCCTCGTCCGCCACGCCGAGGCAGCGCCCGGCGAGCCGGACGCGCTGCGCCCGCTGACCCCCGCGGGCCGGGCCACCGCGCGTGCGCTCGCGGACGAACTCGCGCCCGAGCACCCAGACGCGGTGCTGTGCAGCCCGCTTCTGCGCGCACGCGAGACGGCCGAACAGATCGCGCGGGCTGCAAGCGTGGCCGCGGAAGTCGACGAGCGACTCGCCCCGGGCGCGACCGCGGACGACGTCCGCGAGGCGGTCTCCGGGCGTGGCGACACCGTCGTCGCGGTCGGGCACCAGCCCGATTGCACCGAGATCCTCCTCGATCTGACGGGCGAGGAGCGCGCGTTCGCGCCCGGCACGAGCGCCGTGGTCGAGCTGTGATCGCCGTCTCGGTGACGGGGCTCCGCAAGGCCTACGGCGAACAGGAGGCACTGCGCGGGATCGACTTCACGATCGAAGCCGGCGAAGTCTTCGGCCTGCTCGGGCCGAACGGCGCAGGGAAGACGACGACCGTGGAGATCCTCGAGGGATACCGCAAGCGCGACGCCGGGACGGTCGAGGTGCTTGGCGTCGATCCGCAGCGGAGTGGCTCGGCGTGGCGGGAGCGTGTCGGAGTCATGCTGCAGTCGTCGTCGCTCTATCCCAACCTGACCGCACGCGAGAGCCTCCACGTGTTCGCCGGCTACTACGCGAAGCCCCGCGACGTCGACGAGGTGATCGGGATCGTCGGGCTCGCCGAAAAGGCCGACTCACGAGTCCGTACGCTGTCGGGCGGCCAGCAGCGGCGGCTCGATCTCGGGCTCGCCCTCGTCGGCGACCCGGAGCTCGTGTTCCTCGACGAGCCGACCACCGGGTTCGATCCGGGCGCGCGGCGCACCGCGTGGGACACCGTGCTGAACCTGCGCGCGCTCGGCAAGACGATCCTGCTGACGACGCATTACCTGGACGAGGCCGAGCAGCTCGCCGACCGCGTGGCGGTCCTGCGCGACGGCGTGATCGTGCGCGAAGGCTCCCCTGCAGACCTGACCGGCGGCATCGTCGAGACGGAGATCCGCTTCAAGCGCGGCGGCGAGGACATTGTCGAGCGCACGAAGGATCCCACGCGGCGCCTGCACGAGCTCACCGCCGAGGCGATCGGACGCGGCGAAGAACTCGATGAGCTCGAGGTGCGCCGCCCTTCGCTGGAAGACGTGTATCTGGAGCTGACCGCGGAATGAGGCTGTTCCTGCACGAGCTCAAGACGGAGCAGGTGCTGTTCTGGCGGAACCGCGAGGCGGCGTTCTTCACGTTCTTCCTGCCGGTGATCTTCTTCCTCGTCTTCGGCTCGATCTACGGCAACAGCACGATCACAAAGGAGCACATCCGCGCGGCCCCTTTCCTCGAGGCGGGAATGATCGGCTACGGGGTGGCATCCACCGCGTTCGCGGGCCTCGCGATCACGATGGTGATCCGCCGCGAGAGCGGCGTACTCAAGCGCATTCGCGCAACGCCTCTGCCGCCGTGGACCTATCTCGTCGCGGTGCTCGTCTCGACGTTCATCACCTTTCTCGTCGAGGCTGTCCTCCTGGTCGTACTCGGGCGCCTGCTCTTCTCGGTGTCGATCCCGACGCGTCCGTTTTCGCTCCTCGTCGCGCTCGTGATCGGCGCTGCCGCCTTCGCAGCGATGGGGCTCGGCTTGACGGGGTTCGTTCGCTCCGCCGAGGGATCGTCGGCCGTCGTGAACTTCGTCTATCTCCCGATGGCGATCATCTCCGGCACGTTCTTCACGCCGAAGGAGTACCCCACGTTCCTGCGCGCGATCGCGGACATTCTCCCGCTCACCTATTTCACCAAGCTGACCCGCGACGTGATGGTGCGACACCACCACATCTGGTCCGAGACCGGCTCGTTGGCCGTCGTGCTCCTGTGGGGCGCAATCGGCCTTGCAGCGGCGGTTCGCGGCTTCCGGTGGCAGCCTCGCGAAGGATGAGGGAATCCGGAGAGCGCCCCACGGCGTTACACCAGTGATGGATCCAACCATGGCATTCGCCGTGCGCAAGCACGATCTCCCCGCGATTGAGGTGCGGATCAACTTCGGCGTCTTCGCCGGCCGCGACGCCACAGCGGCCGAGATCGACCGGCTGGCCAAATGGCTGCTCGACGAGGTCGGAGAGGTGTCGATCATCTCCGAGGAACGCCACGAGATCGACGCCCAGGTCGAGGCGTCGGTCCACCAGGTCCGGATCGAGCTGACAACCGGCGTGCCCGCCGACGACATCGGCCGCCGGGCGCTCGAGGGACGAATCCTCGAGCGCGCAGAGCACTGGGCACGGCAATGCGTGGCCGAGCGCCACGTCGACGTGGCCGAGCTCTAGCTCCCCGAAGCCGCTCAGCGGGTCAACGTGATCTTCGAGAGCCCGAGCGGGCTGTCGAGATCGACGCCGCGAAGTTGCGCGAACCGCAGCGCCGCAAGCTGCCCCGGCACGACCGCGATCAACGGGCTGACCCACTCCGGAGCGACCGTCCAGAGAGGGAGCGCGATCTCGGCGAGCCCGAGCGCCCGCGCGTCGTCGGAGATCACGACGAGCCTCGGCCGCCGGGCGGCGAGCGCTCCCATCGCCTCTGCCATCACGTCGAACGCCGGCCCGCGCGGCGCGATCGCGATCACTGGCCACCCCGCACTGATCGCCGCGACGGGCCCGTGCATCAGGTCAGCGGCGGAATAGGCCTCGAAGAGCAGGCCTGACAGCTCACGGATCTTGAGCGCGATCTCGAACGCCGTGCCGTAGTTGACGCCGCGCGCCACGACGGTGCCGCCGTCGATCTCGCCGAGGCGATCGAGCGCGCGCGCGTCGTCCCACGAGCGTTCGATCTGCAGCGCGAGCTGCGACGGTACGCGCTCGAGCTCGGTGAGCGCGGTACTGTCGTCGGTCGCCGACGCAAAGAGCAAGGCGATCGCGCCGAGCGAGTTCATGTAGGTCTTCGTTGCCGCGACTGCCAGCTCGTCGCCCGCTTCGAGCAGCAGCACCTCGTCGGCGGCGGACGCAAGCGGAGACGCCGCGTCGTTTGTCAACGCGACGGTCGGCCGTCCCTGACGCCGGGCTTCTTCGAGCACCTCCTTGACGTCCGGCGAGGCGCCGGACTGCGAGATCGCGACGACGAGCGCGCCGTCGAGCCGTGGCGGCTGCTCGTAGAGCGTGTAGAGCGAGGGGGTTGCGAACGCGACCGGCACGCGGTGCGCGCGGCCGAGAAGGTACTGCGCATAGCGTGCAGCATTCGACGAGCTCCCCCGCGAGGCGATCAGCACGTATTGCACGTCGGGCCGGCGGAAGAGTGCGCCGATGCGCTCGGCGCTCGCCCGCTGCGTCTCGAGCAGGCGTGCGAGCGCCTCCGGCTGTTCGCGCAGTTCGCGCTCGAGATGAGAGATCAACTGCGCCTCCGCAGCCCTAGGAGCTCGGCCGCTGCGTCGAGGGAGGCTCGCCCGCCGCCGTAGGTCGCGAGGTAGCCGCGGCTGCGGGCAGGGTGCCAGACGGGCAATCCCGTCTCGACGACGACCGCGCCGGGAACGTCCGCCGCCTGCCGCATCCAGGGATGTCGGTGTGCGTCGCGCACGACGTAGGCCTCGGCGAGGGGAATAGGCTCTCCTTCGCGGACGACAACCGCGTTCCCGAGCCGATGGTCGGCCTCGCCGGCGGCGATGTTCGCACGCGGCCTCAGCTCCACGATCACCGCCGCCGGGCTCGAGAGCGTGACGTCGCCTTCGAGCCGTAGCGCCCGGCGGGCTCCGTCGGCCGCGACCGCCCGGTCCGCGTCGCCCCCGCTCGGTCGAGCCCAGACCCCGAGCCGCGCGACCCGTGCCGCGGCTTCGCGCAGCCGTCCCTCGTCGGCACCGGCCGCGAGCGCCGTGCGGATCCGGTCAACCGCGTCCTCGCCGAGGTCGTGCCCGACACACAGCGCGTCGACACCCGCGGCGAGCGCGCGGACGGCGGAGCTCTCGACGCCGAAGGTCTCGGAGACGGCCTTCATCTCGAGCGCGTCGGCCAACACGACGCCGTCGAACCCGAGCCGCTCGCGCAACAGGCCCTGCACGATCGCCGGGTCGATCGTCGCCGGCAGGTCGTGCACGCGAATGTGCGCGGTCATGATCGACTGCACACCGGCAGCGATCGCGGCGCGGAACGGCTCCAGCCCATCATCGAGGTCACCCAAAAGCAGCGGCAGTTCCAGGTGCGAGTCCTGCTCGGTCGAGCCGTGCCCGGGAAAGTGCTTCGCGCACGCCGCGACGCGCCGGCTCTGCAGGCCGCGCACCCATGCGCCGACATGCCGCGCCACGTGCGCGGCGTCGTCACCGAAGGCGCGCGTCCCGATCACCGGGTTCGCGGGCACGTTCACGTCGGCGACGGGCGCGAGGTTCCAGTTCACGCCGATGCCCGCGAGCTCTGCGGAGATGGACGCGGCGACGCTCTCCGTCAGCTCTTCGTCGTCGACGGCGCCGAGCGCAGCGCCGCCGGGATACGAGCTGCCGGTCTCCCACTCGATCCGTGTGACGTCGCCGCCCTCCTCGTCGAGAGCGAGCAGCACGTCGTCGCGCTCGCTGCGCAGGTCCGCACACAAGGCGGACAGCCGCTCACGTGTCGGCACATTGTCGGCGAAGAGCACGAGTCCGCCGCCACCGCCGGCGAGGAAGCGCCGCGCCCAGTCGGGCGGAGCGTCACCGGGAAAGCTCGGAAAGATGCAGGCGGAGGCGAGTTCGTCGAGTTCGCTCACCCGCGGACCGCCCCAGCGGTCAACCCGAAGGCGATTCGCCGCTGGACGAGCAGGAAGAAGACGACGACCGGGATCGCCGTCAGGCTCGATGCGGCCATCAGCGCGCCCCAGTCCGTGTGCCGGCTCGACCCGAGGAAGTACGAGAGCCAGACGGTGATGGTCTGCTTCGACTGGTCGTTCAGGAGCACGCGGGCGAAGATGTACTCGTTCCAGGTCGTGATGAACGCAAACACCGATGTCGCGACGAGACCAGGCCCCATCAGCGGCAGCAGGATCTTCAGGAACACGCCGAGCCGCGTGGAGCCGTCGACCATCGCCGCC
>DATKQO010000048.1:0-10023 GCA_035532715.1 Gaiellaceae bacterium
GGCGTCTCGTAGCGCGAGCCTGCCGCGAGCATCACCATGCACGTCACCGACTGTGCATGATCGAGGTTCGACGTCAGGACACGGAGGCCGTTGTCCAGCGTATGCCGTTCGAACGTGCTCAACCGCTCAGCCTCCTTCGCCGGCGCTCGGGGATCGGGGCGCTCTCGGCCCGATCGTAGTGGTAGCCGACGAGCACGCTCTTCGCTTCGTCCACGCTCAGCCGGCCGCGCCGTCGAGGACCTGCCGCTCCTTCTCTCGCGTCAGGGTGGGCCGGTCGCCGTCGACGCTGCGGTCCCAGGCGAGCGTGTCGAGGATCGTCTCCTCCAGCGGCCGGAACCGGAGGCCCGCGTCGCGCGCACGGCGTGCGTCGGCACGTGCCATGCCCGCGTAGTCGTCGCCCGGTAGCCAGAGTGGAAGCTCGGTCCATGCGTCGACGCCCGCGTCGAGGATCGGCTGGTCGGCGACCCACACGAAGCGTGCGTTCGAGCCGATCGCTGCGCTCGCGCGTTCGAGCAGGCTGGAGAAGGTGAGCGTCTCGGCGGGGCCGGTCGCGTTGAAGACGCCGCTCGGGCCGTCGAGCGCGAGCTGTACGAGCCACGCGGCGAGGTCGCGCGCGTCCACGAGCTGCACCGGCGCCTCGGGATCGCCCGGCGCGAGCACGTCGCCGCCGGCGGCGACGCGGCGCGGCCAGTACGTGAACCGGTCGGTCGGGTCGTAGGGGCCGACGATCAGTCCCGCGCGCACGCTCGCGCCGCGCTCGCCGTAGGTCTCGGCGATCACGGTCTCGCAGGCCGCCTTCAGCGCGCCGTAGTTCTCGCTGATCTCCTCCGTCGCCGGATCCTCCAGCTCGGCGACCGGCGTGCTCTCGTCCACGGGGTGCGAGAAGTCGGCGTAGACGGAGATGCTCGAGACGAAGACGTACCGGCCGACCGCATCGCGCAGCAGCTCCGCCGACTGCCGGAGGATGCGCGGCACGTAGCCGCTCGTGTCGACGACGCCGTCCCACGTGCGGCCCTCGAGCGCGGCGAGGTCGCCGTCCCGGTCGCCGTGGAGGTGCTCGGCCTCCGGAAAGAGGCCGGGATTCGTCCGGCCGCGGGTGAAGGTCGTCACCTCGTGGCCGGCCGCGAGCGCCGCGGCGGCGACATGGCGTCCGAGGAACTTCGTCCCGCCGAGGACGAGCACCCTCATCCTGCGTACCGCTCGACGGCGCGGCCGACCGCCTCGGCGCCGAACCGGATCGCCTCGGCGGGCACGCGCTCGTCGGCGGCGTGGATGAGCTTCGTGAACTCGAACCCGGCCGGGAGGCTCATCGGCAGGAAACCGTACGTCTGGATGCCGATGCGCGAGAGGAAGCGCCCGTCCGTGACGCCGACCTGGAGCATCGGCACCGGAATGCCGGCCGGGTCGAGCTCGCGGATGATCGCGCCGAGGCCGTCGAGCCAGGTGAGGTCGGGCTCGGCCGGCGTCGCGTCGTGGCGCACGAGCTCGAGCTCGAGGTCCGGGCCGACGAGCTCGTGCAGCTCGCGGATCAGGTCGTCGGGCCCGAAACCGGGGAGCGTGCGCCCGTCGAGCTCGAGCTCGACCTCGGCAGGGATGACGTTGATCTTGCTGCCGGCGTGGACGATCGTGACGCTGACGGTGTT
This sequence comes from Gaiellaceae bacterium, assembly GCA_035532715.1. Lineage (GTDB taxonomy): Bacteria > Actinomycetota > Thermoleophilia > Gaiellales > Gaiellaceae > Palsa-739. The sequence continues at coordinate 1,644 of DATKQO010000048.1, forward strand.
GCGCAACGCGCGCTCGATCAGTCGCAGCTGCTCGACACGCGCGATCCGGAGCGTCGCCTCGGCGAGGCGCGGGTCGAGCAGGGAGCGCAGCACGAGCGCCTGCGGCCGCGGCAGCTCGGAGGCCATGCCCTCGAGCCAGGCCCGCGTGACCGGGGTGACGTGGATCGGAAGGCCGCGCTTGTCGAGCGTCTGCAGGATCTTCCCGAGCTTCGCGAGCGCGCTGCCGCGCACGCCGAGCGCGCCGTGGCCGCCGGGCCCGTGCACGCGGCCGCGCAGCCAGCAGATCTGCTTCTCGGCGACCTGGATCGGATAGAAGCGCTTGCCGCCGAGGTGGATGGTCGCCCCGCCGAACTCGCCGAGCGCGTGGCGGACGCCCTCGAAGAGGCCGGCGTGCTCCTCGGCGAGGAACTTCGCGCCGAAGTCGCCGCCGTTCTCCTCGTCGCTCAGCACGGCGAGGATCAGGTCGCCGGGCGGCTTCAGCTCGCCGCGCGCCGCGCGGGTGAACGCGTCGACGAGCATCGCGACGCCGCCCTTCATGTCGAGCGCGCCGCGGCCCCACACGACTCCGTCGACGAGGTCGCCCGAGAACGGCGGGCGCGTCCATTGCTGGCCGGCGGTCTGCACGACGTCGACGTGACCGTAGAGGAGGAGGGGCGGTGCATCGCCCGAGCCGGGGACACGCGCGATGAGGTTCGGTCGCGCGTCGTCGCGTGCGAAGATCCGCGATTCGATCCCCGCGTCGGTGAGCAGGCGCTGCACGTACGCGACGCAAGCGCCCTCATTGCCCGGGGGGTTCGTCGTGTCGAACCGGATCAGGTTCTGCAGCAACTCGACGACATCGGTCATAGCTCTCCCAGCGCGGCGAGGAGGCGATCGACCTCGGCCGCGGTGTTGTAGTGGACGAAGCCCGCGCGCACGGCGCCGCTGTCGCCGAGCCCGAGGCGGTCCATCACCTCGACGGCGTAGTAGTTCCCATCCCACACCGCGATGTCGCGCTCACCGAGGAATGCCGCGACCGTGCGCGGCGTGTGCCCTTCGACGGTGAAGGCGAACGTCGGAACGCGTCCGTCCATGGATGGCAGCCCGTGGAGTGTGCACGAGTTGGGGAGGCCGTCGAGGAAGCGCTCGCCGAGCATGTGCTCCTGCGCCCGGATCGCGGGCCAGCCGAGCGACTCGATGTACGTGACGGCTGCGACGAAGCCGGCAAGGAGCTCGTGCGCGAGCGTTCCGGTCTCGAAGCGGCCGCCGAGCGGCTCCTCCGGGGCCGGGCGGACCTTGTACGGGCGCCACGATTCGAGCAGCTCGGCGCGGCCGAACGCGAGCCCGAGATGCGGACCGAAGAACTTGTACGGGGAGCAGAGAAGGACGTCGATGCCGAGCTCGTGGACGTCGATCGGCCCGTGGGGCGCGAAGTGCACGGCGTCCGCCCACACGAGCGCGCCGGCAGCGTGCGCGAGCTCTCCGATCCTGCGCGCGTCGGTCAGGGTGCCGACGGCGTTCGATGCGAGCGGGAACGTGACGACACGGGTGCGGTCGGTCAGCTTGCGCGCGAGATCGCCGAGGTCGAGGGTCGTGTCGTCGTCGATCTCGACGAATCCGACTGTCAGCTCGAGGTCGCGTGCAAGCTCGAGCCACGGCGAGATGTTTCCGTCGTGGTCGAGGCGCGTGACGAGGATCTCGTCGCCGGCGCGCAGCGTGCGGCCGAGCGTGCGAGTCAGCATGAAGTTGAGCGTCGTCATGTTCTGGCCGAAGATCGCCTCCGCCGGATCGCAGTGGAGGAAGGCTGCGGCCGTGACGTGCGCCTCCGCGAGGAGCGCGTCGCTGCGGCGGCTCGACCCGAACGCACCGCCAAGGTTCGCGTTCGACTCGCGCAGGTACGTCGCGATCGCTTCGATCACGGAGTCGGGGCACTGTGTGCCGCCGGGCCCGTCGAAGCACGCCGTTGGGCCCTGGAGGGCAGAGAAGCGGGCGCGGACGGCGTCGACGTCGAGAGCGACGGTGCTCATCGCCCGGACGCTACCGGACTACCATCTGCGCGTGAGCACGCAGTCGCCGCCACGGGAACGCCTCGACGCCGGGGATCGCACCGGGCTCGGCCACCCCTGGCTCGTGATCGTGCTGAACGACAACCACAACACCTTCGAGGGCGTCGCGTTCGCGCTCGCGTCCGTCCTGCCCGGCGTCGACTATACGCGCGGCATGCGGCTCGCCGACCGGATCCACAACACGGGGCAGGCGGTCGTCTGGTCGGGCCACCAGGAGCAGGCCGAGCACTACTGGGCCGAACTCCAGGGGCACGGGCTGACGATGGCGCCGCTCGAGACGGGCTAGGTAGGCGACGGTCCAGCGGTATGTCGCCCTCGACACCGCTCGTGCAGATCGTCGCAGATGCCGTCCGGACCTGCCCGTAGGCTCCGAACGTGCGGCGCCTGAGAACGCTGACGGAAGCGGAGTGCTGGGCCCGGTGTTACGGGGCCTACGATCCGACCGTCTCGATCGTGCGTCTCGAGCCCCGCCGGCCCCGCTTTCCCACGACCGTCTCCGGCGAGGACATCCGCAAGCGCCTCGAGGAACGGCTCGACGGGCGCGTGGCCGACGAGGCCGAGGCCGCGTAGCGACGGACGCTCCGAGCGATGTCCCCGACGTCCTCGCGCCGGGCCTCGACGTCGTCTTCTGCGGGATCAATCCAGGGCGCGTCTCCGCGGCTGCGCAGGCGCACTTCGCGAACCCGCGCAACGACTTCTGGCGGCTCTTGCATGCGGCGCGGTTCACTTCGCGGCTCTACGAGCCGTCCGAGCAGTTCGAGCTCCTGCAGGAAGGCATCGGCGTCACGAACGCCGCCTACCGCACGACGCCCGGCTCCGGCGACCTGCGCCGTTCGGATTTCGCCGGCTCGGCCGAGCGGCTCGAGCGGATCGCGGACGAGCTGCGGCCGCGCTTCATGGGCTTCGTCGGCAAGGAGGCGTACCGCGGCACGTTCCGCGAGCGGCCCGAGCTCGGCCTGCAGGAGCGCGCGCTGGGGGAGACGCGGTTGTTCGTCTTGCCGTCGACGTCGCCGGCCAATGCGGCCGTCCGGTGGTGGGACCGGCTGCACTGGTTCTTCGAGCTCTCCGCGCGCGTCCGCGGCCTGCCGCAGCGCCGGGGAGTTCGGGCGCTGATCGTCGACCCCGCGGATCGCATCCTCATGGTGCGCTTCGAGGACGAGATGGGCAGCTGGTGGTCGATGCCCGGCGGTGGTGTCGACGGCGGCGAGAGCGACTCGGAGGCGCTCGCACGCGAGCTCGAGGAGGAAGTCGGCCTACGCGGCTACGAGCTCGGCCCGCACATCTGGACGCGGGAGCACTGGCACGTGGACCCGACGCGCTGGGGCGGCCAGCGGGAGCGCCACTACCTGATTCGCTGCGATCGCTTCGAGGCCGCGCCGGCGTTCAGTGTCGCGCAGCTCGCGGCGGAAGGTGTGCACGAGGCACGCTGGTTCACCGTGGACGAGCTCGAGACGGTGACGACCGGCCCGCGCAGGCTGGCAGCCCTCGTGCGCGACGTGCTCGAGCACGGCCCCCCGGCCAGGCCGCTCGACGCCGGCCGGTGATCGTCCATCGGTAGAGGTGTCAGACACGTGGGGTTTCCGCCGGCCGTCAGCCGCGCCAGCGATTGGTGATGGGCGTGCGGCGGTCGCGCCCGAAGGCCTTCGGGCGCAGGCGTACGCCGGGCGGGGCCTGCCGGCGCTTGTACTCTGCACGGTCGATCAAGGCGACGGCCCGTTCGACGACGTCCGCCTCGAACTCGTCCGCGCCCAGCTCGTCGAGCGAGCGGTCCTCCTCGACGTACGCCTCGAGCACGCGGTCGAGTTCGGGATACGGCGGCAACGAGTCCTCGTCGAGCTGGTCCCTGCGAAGCTCCGCGCTCGGCGCGCGGTCGATGATCGACACGGGGATCAGCTCGCGGCCCGCGTGCCCGTTCAGATGGCGGGCGAGCCGGAACACGTCGGTCTTGAAGACGTCCTTCAGGAGCGCGAAGCCGCCCGCCATGTCGCCGTACAGCGTCGCGTAGCCGACCGACATCTCGGACTTGTTGCCGGTCGCGACGAGCAGCCAACCGAACTTGTTCGAGAGCGCCATCAGCAGCGTGCCCCGGATCCGCGCCTGGAGGTTCTCCTCCGTCAGATCGGGCTCGCGTCCTGCGAACGACGGCGCAAGCGCCTCGAGATACGTCTCGACCATCGGCTCGATCGGAATCTCGCGGAACTCGCAGCCGAGGCTCTCGGCGAGTCGCCGCGCGTCGCCGCGCGTTCCCTCCGACGAGAACTGCGACGGCATCGACACGCAGTGCACACGATCGGCGCCGAGCGCTTCTGCACCCAGTGCGGCGACGAGGGCCGAGTCGATCCCACCGGACACGCCGACGACGATGTCGCGGAAGCCGTTCTTGCGTACGTAGTCCGAGAGACCGAGCTCGAGCGCGATCCGCATCTGCTCGAGCTCGTCGGAGAACGGCGTCACGACGGGCTCGAGTTGCTCGGACTGCGCGTGCGGTGCGCCGACGTGAATCGTGGGCACGGCGCCGAGGTCGCCACGGTCGCGCGCGAGGGCGCGCCGCCGCGCGTCGGTGAGCCTGCGTGCACGCACTGCGGACGGATCGACGTCGACCACGAGCAGCGCCTCCTCGAAGCCGGGCGCGCGCGCGAGGACCGTTCCCTCGTCGTCGAGCACGAGCGAGTGCCCGTCGAAGATCAGCTCGTCCTGTCCTCCGACCGTGTTGCAGAACGCGACGTACGCGCTGCAGTCGCGGGCGCGCGTCCGGAACATCTCCTCCCGCTCGCGATCTCGCAGCAGGTGGAACGGCGACGCCGAGATGTTCACGATCAGCTCGGCGCCGGCGAGCGCGAGATCGCTCGCGGGCGGGCCGGGCTGCCACATGTCCTCGCACACGGTGACGCCGACGAGCGTCTCGCCGTGCTCGAAAACGCAGAGCTCGGTCCCCGCGGCGAAGTAGCGCATCTCGTCGAAGACGCCGTAGTTCGGCAGGAAGCGCTTCTTGACCATCGCCTTCACCTCGCCGCCGGCGCACACGGCGCACGCGTTGTAGAGATCGCGGTCGAAGTGCGGCGCGCCGACGAGGACGACGATTCCGCGCGCCGCGAGCGCGATCTGCTCGAGCGAGCCCTCGGCCGCCCGCAGGAAACCGGGCCGCAACAGCAGATCCTCCGGGGGATACCCGGTCACGGCGAGCTCGGGGAGGACGACGAGATCGGCGTTCGCGCGCTTCGCAGCCTCGATCCGCTCGAGGATGAGCGCGCGGTTGCCGTCGAGGTCGCCGACGATCGGGTTGATCTGGGCGAGGGCGAGCCGCACAGGTTTCAGACTATCAGTCGTAAACCGGCCGGAAGCTCAGCGGACGACACGCGCGATCTCCTCGAGCGACTCCGGGTTCTCGAGCGACGACGTGTCGCCCGGATCCTTGCCGAGAGCGCGCGCCCGGACCGCGCGGCGCACGATCTTCGCCGAGCGCGTCTTCGGCAGCGACGCGACCCAGAGGATCCGCTCCGGCTTGAAGGCCTTCCCGAGAGCCCCGGTCACCGCGGCCGCGACGCGCGCGTCGTCGGGCTCCTGCCCGGGCGTCGCGACGCAGAAGATCCACGCGACCTCGCCCTTCACCTCGTGCGGGACGCCGACCGCGGCCGCCTCGGCGACGATTCCGCTGTCGATCGCAGCCGACTCGAGCTCGGCGGGCCCGATCCGCTTCCCGGCGATGTTCAGCGTGTCGTCGCTGCGGCCGTGCAGATACCAGTAGCCGTCGGCGTCGATCGACGCCCAGTCGCCGTGCGTCCAGACGCCGGAGAAGCGGCGCCAGTACGTGTCGAGATAGCGCTCGTCGTCGCCCCACACGCCGCGCGTCATGCCCGGCCACGGCCGGCGGCAGACGAGCTCGCCCACCTCGCCGCGCACAGGCGCTCCCTCGGCATCCACGACGTCCATGTCGAGGCCGAGGGCGGGAAAGCCGAGGGCGACCGGCTTCACCGGCTCGGTGATCACCGTCGAAAGGAAGCACGCCCCCACCTCGGTGCCGCCGGAGATGTTCACGATCGGCGCACGCGAACCGCCGACGTGTTCGAAGAGCCAGCGGTAGGGCCCGGGGTTCCACGGCTCCCCGGTCGTGCACATCGTCCGCAGCGACGTCAGGTCGGCCGTCGGCTCGCCTTTCGGGATGAGCGCGCGGACGAGGGTCGGCGAGAGGCCGAGCATCGTCACGCGCTCCGACTCGACGAGCTCCCACAACCGGTCGTCGGGCCAGTCCGGCGCGCCTTCGGCGAAGACGACCGTCGCTCCGGCGGCGCCGCCGCCGAGCACCGTCCACGGCCCCATGATCCACCCCATGTCGGTCGCGAAGTGGATGCGGTCGCGTTCCTTCACGTCGGTCTGGTAGGCGACCTCGCGGGCGATCGAGACGAGAAAGCCGCCCTGGACGTGCAGCGCGCCCTTCGGCCGCCCGGTCGTGCCCGAGGTGTAGGCGAGGAGATACGGCGCCTCCGCGTCGACCTCGACCGGCGGCAGCGTCCCCGGCTGCCTCGTCACGAGCTCGGGCCACGCGTGCGCCTCGCGGTCCCACGCGACGACGTGCTCCACGCCGAAACGGCCCGCCTCGTCGAGCGTCTCGCGCATCTCGACGCGCTTGCCGCGCCGCAGCGACCAGTCCGCGCAGAGCACGACCTTCGCCTGCGAGTCCTCGAGCCGGGAAGCGATCGCCGGCGCCGCGAACCCGGAGAAGATCGGCACCTGCACCGCGCCGACATGCGCGCACGCATGCGATGCGATCGCAACCGCCGGGCACATCGGCATGAAGATCGCCACGCGGTCGCCCTCGCGCACGCCGAGCTCGACGAGCGCCTCTGCGAGCTGCGTCACGGCGCGCGAAGCCTCGGCCCAGGTCAGCGCCTCGCGCCGCCCGTCCTCGAACCGCCCCACGAGCGCCTCCTCGCCGGGCCGCTCCGCGGCCCAGCGGTGCACGCACACACGCGCGACGTTCACGCGGCCGCCGACGAACCACGTCGCCCACTCGGGCCCGCGCGAGACGTCGACGACCGCGTCCCACGGCCGGGAGAACTCGAGGCCGAGATCGGCCACCACCGCGGGCCAGAAACGCTCGGGTTCCTCGACCGAGATCCGGTGCAGCGCGTGATAGTCGTCGGCGCCGAGCGCGCGCGCGAGGCGCGTCACGTTCGCCTGCTCGACGAGCTCGGCGGAGGGACGCCAGATGAAGTCGCCGGCCATCGACGGAGCCTACTCAGCCCCTGCTAACTTAGTGGTCACTAACACCAAGCAACGAAAGGAAGCTGGATGAAGGCTCGTATCTTCGCCGACGAGAACCGGAAGTGGTGGACGCTCGCCGCGGTCTCGTTCGGCCTCTTCATGATCATGCTCGACAACACCGTCGTGAACGTCGCCCTGCCGTCGATCGAGCGCGACCTCCACATCTCGATCTCGCAGCTCGAATGGATCGTCACGGCCTACGCGCTCGTCTTCGCGGCGCTCATGATCACGGGCGGCAAGCTCGCGGATCTCTACGGCCGCCGCCGCATCTTCGTCGTCGGTCTGGCGATCTTCACGCTCTCGTCGCTGGCGTGCGGATTCGCGCCGAGCGCAGGGTTCCTGATCGGCGCCCGCGCCGTGCAGGGAGCGGGAGCTGCGCTGATGAACCCGGCGACGCTCTCGATCATCACCGCGACGTTCCCGCCGAAGCAGCGGGGACAGGCGATCGGCATCTGGGCCGGCGTCTCGGCGATGGCCCTCGCGATCGGCCCGCTCGCCGGCGGCCTCATCGTCGACAACATCAACTGGAACTGGATCTTCTTCGTCAACGTCCCGGTCGGGGCGCTCGGGATCGCCGTGGCGCGGTTCTTCATCGACGAGTCGCGCGACACCTCGCACGAGCAGAGCATCGACCTGCCGGGGCTCGTCACCTCGGGGTCCGGCCTCTTCGCATTGAGCTACGCCCTGATCGAGGGCAATGCCAAGGGCTGGACGTCCGCCGAGATCCTCGGCCTCTTCGCCGCCGCCGCGGTGCTCCTGGCGGGGTTCGTCCTCGTCGAGGCGCGCCAGCGGCTGCCGATGCTCGACCTGTCGCTGTTCAAGATCCCGTCGTTCGTCGGCGCGAACATCGTCGCGATGCTCGTCTCGCTCGGGATGTTCGGCGTCTTCTTCTTCGTCTCGCTCTACATCCAGAACATCCTCGGCTACTCGCCGACGAAGGCGGGTGCGACGTTCCTGCCGATGACGATCCTGATCATCCTGCTCGCGCCGGTGGCGGGGAAGCAGTCCGACCGGATCGGATCGCGCTGGCTGATGGGCGGCGGCATGACGATGCTCGGGATCTCGCTGCTCCT
>DATKQO010000049.1:0-3229 GCA_035532715.1 Gaiellaceae bacterium
GGTGCTCGCGGCGCTCGCCGAGCTCGGAGTCGACGCGTCCGACCACGTGCCGCGCAGGCTCGACGACGAGGCGATCGAGTGGGCCGACGTCGTCGTCGCAACCTGCGACGACGCGTGCCCCGTCGTTCCCGGCAAGCGCTACGTCAACTGGCAGCTACCCGACCCCAAGCACAGACCGCTCGAGGACGTACGCGGGATCAGGGACGACATCGCAGCGCGCGTGCAGCAGTTGCTGGTCGAGCTCGACGTCTCGTCTCGCGCGCCATAACAGCCGGAGGCCAAGCCGAGCGCGTCACTCGCCGCGCAGAAGGAGGGGGGCTAGCCAAAACGCCCGGTGACATAGTCCTCCGTCCGTTTGTCGGACGGAGTGGTGAAGATCTTCTCGGTCGCGTCGTACTCGATCAGCTCGCCCCAGCGTTGGCCCTCCTCGCCGCGGGAGATCGAGAAGAACGCCGTCATGTCGGCGACGCGCGCTGCCTGCTGCATGTTGTGCGTCACGATCACGAACGTGTACTCGCTCTTCAGCGAGTCCATCAGCTTCTCGATCGCGGCGGTCGCGATCGGGTCGAGTGCCGAGGCCGGCTCGTCCATGAGCACGACGTCCGGCTCGACGGCGATCGCGCGCGCGATGCAGAGGCGTTGCTGCTGCCCGCCCGAGAGCGACAGCGCGCTCGCCTTCAGCCGGTCCTTGACCTCGTCCCAGAGTGCAGCCTGCGTGAGCGCGCGTTCGACGCGCTCGTCGAGCGAGTCCTTCATGCCGAGCACGCGCATGCCCCACGCGACGTTGTCGTAGATCGACTTCGGGAACGGATTCGGCCGCTGGAAGACCATGCCGATGTTGCGCCGCACCGCGACCGGATCGACGCCGGCGTCCGTGATGTCCTGCCCGTGGTAGCGGATCGTGCCCGTCTGGGAGAAGCTCGGGATGAGGTCGTTCATCCGGTTCAGGCAGCGGATGAACGTGCTCTTGCCGCAGCCGGAGGGGCCGATGATCGCCGTGACGAGGTTCTTGTAGACGTCGAGCGAGATGTCCTTGATCGCGGGCTTCCCGCCGTACAGCGCATCGAGGTGCTCGATGCTGAAGATCCGTTCGAGCCGCTCCCGCGAGGGCATCGGCTGGCGGGACGTGTCGACCTTCACGATGCGCTCGATCGTAGTCGAGGCGGCAGCGGTCGACTGCATCAGCGCGACGCGCTCAGGCGGCGGGCGCTTCGCGTCGCGAGCCAGCGGGCACCGAGGCTCGCGACGAGGATGAAGAGGAGCAGGACGAGGGCGGCGGCCCACGCGCGGGTGTGGTCGGCGGGGTCGGGCGACTCGGCGAGCTCGAAGATCGCGACCGGAACCGTCTGAAGCGCGTGGTGCGGGTCCCAGCTCACCTGTGTGCCGACGAGCGACGACACGAAGAGCAGGGGCGCGGTCTCTCCTGCGACCCGCGCGACGGCGAGGACGGTGCCGGTCACGATGCCCCCGATCGTCTGCGGCAGCACGATGCTCAGCGTCGTCCGCCAGCGGGGCACTCCGAGCGCGAGCGACGCTTCCCGGAGCGACGACGGCACGAGGGCGAGGACCTCCATGGTCGACCGGGCGACGAGCGGCAGCATGATGCAGGCGAGGGCGAACGATCCTGCGAACGCGCTCTGGCCTCTGCCGACGACGAGCAGTCCGTAGACGAAGATGCCGATCACGATCGCCGGCACGCCGTTCAGGACGTCGAGCGTCAGGCTCACGGCCGTCCGGATGCCGGCCCGCGCGAACTCGTTCAGGTATACGGCCACGAGGATCGCGACCGGGAGCGCCATCGCCGTCGCGATGCCGACGATCACGAGCGACCCGGCGAACGCGTTCGCGAGGCCCTGCCTCACCGGCGTGAAGCTGAACTGCACCGGCGTCTTCGTGATGAGATCGAGGTTGAGCGCGCCCGCACCCCGTCGCGCCACCGACCACACGACGATCCCGAGAATCGCGACCGCGAGCGCGGCGGCGAGCCACGCCAGCAGCTCCATGAGCCGGTTGACCGCGCGGCGGCGCGGCAGGCCCTCGGCGCGGAGCGCAGCTTTCGTGAGGCTGTGCGTGCTCAACCCGCGCCCCCACTGCGGAGCCCGACACCCTGGCGGCGTGCCGCGCGGCGGACGATCACCTGCGCGCTCGCGTTCATGACGAGCGAGAAGACGAGGAGGATGAGCCCGAGGTAGACGAGGCTCGCGACCTGGATGTCGTTCTGCGCTCCCTGGTAGGACGCCGCGATCTTGCTCGCGAGCGTGTCGCCGGTGTCGAAGAGGTTCCAGTGGATCCCGACGCCTCCGCCGATCACCTGCGTGACCGCGATCGCCTCGCCGATCGCGCGGCCGAGGCCGAGGATCAGGGCGGCGGCGATGCCGCCGCGCGCGTACGGGAAGACGACGCCGCGCACCATCTCCCACCGCGTCGTCCCGAGCGCGAGCGCGCCCTCCTTCAGGTCGCGCGGGACGCCGAGGAAGAGCTCCCGGCTGATGCTCGCGACGATCGGCAGGATCATGATCGTCAGCACGACGATCGCCGTGAAGACGCTCGAGCCGGTGGACGACGGCGCGCCGAAGAGCGGGATGAAGCCGAGCGCGCCGTGGAGCGCGGGCTCGACCTGGTCGCGCAGGACGGGTCCGAGGACGAGGATCCCCCAGAGCCCGATGACGACGCTCGGGATCGCCGCAAGCGTCTCGACGAGTGCGGTGACGGGGCCCCGCAGCCGGCGAGGAGCGAGCTCGGTGAGGAAGAGCGCGATGCCGATTGCGAGCGGCGCCGCGATCGCGAGCGCGAGCAGCGACGTGAGCGCGGTGCCGAAGAGGAAGCTGCCCGCCCCGTAGACGTTCTTGACCGGGTCCCAGGCGACGCGGGTGACGAAGTGGAGGCCGTACTTCTCGATCGCCGGTTGCGCGCCGCGTACGACCTTGAACGCGATCAGGAAGACGAGGAACGTCGCGGCTGCGGCTGCGGCGCCCGCGAGCGCCTGCAGCGACACATCGCCGAAGCGGACCCGCCGCCCCGTGAAGGAGCGGCGGGTTGCGTCACCGGTCAGATCTGCGCTGGACACCTAGCCGTGGATCTTGGTGATCGTCTTCTCTGCGACGACGAGGACGTTCTTCGGGATCGGCTCGAAGAGCAGCTTCGGCCCGAACGCCTGCCCCTTGGTGACGGCCCAGAAGAGGAACTTCTTCAGCGCCACGGCCTTCGACGACCGGAGCGGCACGATCAC
>DATKQO010000050.1:0-3774 GCA_035532715.1 Gaiellaceae bacterium
GGGGACGGCTACGCCGCGCCGTTGGCGGCATCGCTGGCTCGGCCAGACGGTTCGAGGTCGTTGGGTTTGGCGGTTCGGGACGTGTCCTACCTCAGAGGTAGGACACGTCCCGAACAAACGGCTAGGCCGCGTCTTCGGCAGGCACGGCCTGTTCGGCGGAGGGCCGTGCCGGGGGCTCGCCGCTCGCGCCGTCGGGAGACGGTTCCGACGTGGTCGCGTCTGTCTCGCCCGGCTTCTTGCGCCTGCGGCGGCGCTTCTTCGGTGCTGACGGCGCGCCCTCCCCGCGTTCCGCGGCGGCTGCACTCGTGGCAGCCGACTGCTGCGTCGCGCCGCCGCCGGCCTCGGTCCCCGTCTTCTTCTTGCGCCGGCGTCTGCGGCGCGCGCGCGACGGGCCCGTCTTCGGCTGCGGCAGATTCTCGGCGATCCAGCCTGCGACCTCCTGAATCGTCCCGAGCCGCTCGCGCGCCGCCTCGAGCAGTTGCGTCGCGCGCGGCGTGTAACCCTCGGCTGACGCGAGTAGCGCTGCGCCCACTTCGTGCGGCATCTCGAGCGCCGCATTGACGAGTTTCGCCGCGTTCTCCTCGTGCCGATGGCCGCGCGAGTTCGCGAGCGCGCCGAGCAGGCGCTTCGCGTCGGGATACTCCTGCGACGCCTTGCGGTCGAGCTGCTTGCGCACCGCGCGCGAAAGCTTCCACGTCCAGCGCGCAAGGATCTGATCGGGTGCATCGGCCTTCCCATCCGCGATCGCGCGCAGCATGATCCTCACACCTGCGGCGCGGTCCTTCTCCCACGGCAAAGCCTGCGTGATGAGCGTGACAAGATCGTCGAAATCGGCGCGCTCGACCTTCATCGAAACACGGTCGGCGAGCGCAATCAGGCGCAGTCGGCGGTTCGGGTTCTGCGCCGCGCACGTCGAGAGGAACCGCTCCATCGCGCGCTTCGACGCGCCGCGCGCGGTCAGCTTCTCGACGAACGCCGCGCGCTCGTCGAAGCGCAGCTGGCGACCCGCGATCTCGCCCCAGAACTCCTGCTCCTCCTCGTCGAGGAACTTCGGATCGACGCGCTGCCACTCGCGCGAGATCACGATTTTCCGCCGCAGGACGTCGGGCGTGACCGGGACGAGCCACGAGGCGGGCGTCAGCTTACGCCGAGCGCGACGCTGCGTGCGACGGCGCGGGGCGGGGGTCACGCGCGCGCCTTCGCGATAGAAGTCAGCGTCGAGCAGCGAGTGCAGCGACACCACGCGTTCGTTGTGCGTCGCCGCTTTCGGCGTGAAGTCGACGACGATGCCGGCCTCCTTGCGCGGGTGGATGCGCATGATGCGCCCGATGCGCTGCTGGTAGACGCGCTTCGAAGCTGTCGGCGCGAGATGCATGACGATCGTCGCCCGTGGCGAGTTCCAGCCTTCGGCTAGCAGCATCGCGTTGATCAACACGTCGATCTCGCCGCGCTCGTAGGCCGCGAGAATCTCGGCGAGCTTGACGGGCGGCGTTCGGCCCGACACGGCCTCGGCCTTGATGCCCGCAGCCCGGAACGCGGTCGCGAGGTTGTAGGCATGGTCGACACCCGCGGCGTACACGATCCCCGGCGTGTCGCCGAACCGCTCGCGATAGAGCGTCGCGGCGGCCATGTTCAACGCCTCGTGGTCGAGGGCCTGTGCGAGGGCGCGTTCCTCGAAGTCGCCGCCGACGATCGGCACTTGGTTGATCGCCGCGACGGGTGGGACACGCAGGCAGCGGAGCGGCGCGATCAATCCGCGGCGCGCGGCGTCTGCGAGCGGCAGGTCGTCGACCGACGCGGGGAATACATCCGAGACCTGCTTGGCGATCAATTCCTCCGTCGCAGTCATGCCGATGTAGATCGGCTCGCTCAGCGACCGAATCGCCGTCGATGTCTTCTCGCCGAGCGCGGTGTGCGCTTCGTCGCAAATCACGAGCTGGTACGCGTCACGCGCAATCTCGTCGACGTGGCGTGCGAACCACGCGTACGTCTGGATCGTGATCGGGTTCGGCGGCCGTGTGGCCGTGTGACCGGTGAGGACGGCGTCGTGGAAGCGCGAGCCGTAGCCGTGCTCGGTCAGCTCGCGGCGGAACTGGTCGACGAGCAGCCGGCGGTGCGTAAGGATCAAGACGCCCTCAGTCCCGGCGGCCTCGACGAAGCCGGACGCTGCGATCGTCTTGCCGGACGCCGTCGGATGCCGGAAGCGGTAGCGGCGGATTGCCCCGGGGTCGGCCTCGATCGGCAGCGCCTCGACCACGTCCTCGTCGCTGTCGGCGTCGGGCTCCGGTTCGAGCTCGAGCTCGTCGTCCGCCTCGTCGTCCTCGTCGGGCTCGTCGTGCCCGTTCCCGTTGCCGTTCTCGCCCTTCTGGGCGGCGGCGATCAGCTCGGTGAGCATCCCCGCGAGCGCGTCGACCTGGTGGCGACGAAGCTCGGTGCCGGAGGCGAGCTGCGGCGGCTTCTCCGACAGCACGCGTTCGAGACCGAGGAGGAGTGCGTAACGCACCTTCCATTCCGGCGACGAAGCCTCGTGGCCCGAAGCGAGCTCCGCCAAGGCGTCGTCGAGCGCGCGGCGACGCGCGGTGCCGGGCGCCAGCGCGACGTCCGGATCTTCATCGGGACGAAGGAAGGGCTCACCGGCCCATGACTCGGCGCGGAGGGCGTCGGCGCGAATGGCCGCCGTGTCCTCCGATTCGCTCGGAGAGTGCGTGATGGTTTCTGCCAATGCCTGCGGCACGTCTACCGTGCCGCCTCCTCAAAAGGTCGCGCCCGCGGGCTCAAATCCCGTTTCGCGTTGCGCAAGGGCAGAGTAGCCGATGTTCCGGACGTCCGTCGGCCGGCCGCGCCCAGCCTGAATACTGCCCGGGTGGAGCCTGGAAGCTGGAGCCGGCCGTCGCCGCGGCTGCGCCATGTCCGCCATGTCGAGGCGCTCGTTCCCGCGGCGGTCGCTGCGGTCGCGATCGCCGCCTTCCTGGCGATCAGCGTCAGCGCGGTCCTCGCGCTCGCGGGCTTCGCCGCCGTACTCGGGGTCGGCGCCGTGCTCGACATTCTGCTCCAGCGCCGCGTCGGAGCCTGGGGATATCTCGAGCGTGAGGACGATCTGCTCGTGCGGCGCGGCTTGCTGGTCCACCGGCTCTCGGTGGTGCCGTACGGCCGCATGCAGTTCGTCGACGTGACAGCAGGGCCTATCGAGCGTTCGTTCGGCCTCGCGACGGTGCGCCTGCACACAGCGGCAGCGGCAACCGACGCGCGCATTCCGGGGCTCGAGGCCGCGGAGGCGGCGCGCTTGCGCGATCAGCTCGCTGCGCTCGGCGAGGCCAGCGCCGCCGGCCTGTGAACGGCTGGCACCGGCTGCATCCGCTGTCGCCCGCGGTGCGTGCGGCGCGGGCGCTGATCGCGATCGGGTTCATCTTCCTGCCGACCCTCGCCTCCGGTGGGACGAGCAGCTGGGACGTCGGCTGGCACGTAGTCGCGCTCGCGGCGCTGATCGTGCTCGGCGTCGTCTCCTGGCTCGTCACGCGCTGGCAGATCGACGGCAACGACCTGCGCATCGAGACCGGCTTACTGCGTCGCAGCTCGCTGCGTTACCCGCTCTCGCAGGTGCAGGCGATCGACACGGTGCGCCCCGGCATCGCGCGCGCGTTCGGGCTTGCCGAGCTGCGCCTCCGCATGGGCGGCACCGGCGGCGCGGCGCGCCTCGCGTACCTGCCGGTTGCCGAGGCCGATGAGCTGCGGGCGCGGCTCCTCGCGCTCTCGCAGGGCGCGCCCGAGGAGACG
>DATKQO010000051.1:0-2400 GCA_035532715.1 Gaiellaceae bacterium
GCTATTGCCCGAGAGCCAGCCACGCCGCGCGGATTACGCCTCGACGCGTGCGGACGCGCCGTCGAGCGCAGCGAGCGCCTCGCGCACCGGGACGTACCGCCCGACGAAGATCGGCGTGTCGCGCTCGGTGTAGCTCGACGCCTCGCTGTCGCGCAGGCGCAGCATGAGGTGCATGAAGTCGGCCGGCTCCTCGCACTCGAAAGCCGTCATGAACTCCTGGTCGTCGATCCCGAACGAGTACGTCGTGTGGTTCTTGATCCCGGGGAACTCCTCGCGGCCGATCACCATGTGCTCGTTCATCGCCCGCTGGCGGTCGTCCTCGGTGAGCGCGTACCACGGCCGCACCTTGATGAACGGGTAGACGACGAGGTACGGGAGACCGTGCGGCGTGATCTTCCGCGCCTTGCGCGCACTCGTGTACTGCGACGCCTTCGTCGTCGCGAGGTACGAGTACGGCGTCTCGAGCCAGCCCGCGAGCTCCGTCCCGTTCAGCGCGGCGCCGAGCTCGCCGAGGTCGTCGTAGCGCTCGGTGATCTTCCAGAGGAAGAAGTCGGTCTCGGGCCGCACGCCGGTCGTCGTGTACGCGCGGAGATGCTCGAAGCGGCCGGAGAAGTCGTCGAGCACCTGCGCGAACTCCTCCTTCTGCGTGGCGCGGACGTCGGCGGGGACGAGGCGCCGCCACTCGGGGAGGACGCGGTAGAACGTGTACGCGACGTACTGGCCCTCCATCGCTGGAAATGCTAGCCGCGGGTCAATAGGCTGCCCGGATGCGCACGGTCTTCACGGGTGGACGGATCTTCGACGGTACAGGCGCGCCGGTCGCCGAGGCCGACGTCGCGGTCGAGGACGGGTTGATCGCCGAAGTCGGCGTGGGGCTGGACGGCGACGAGCAGGTCGACGTCTCGGGCTCGACGCTCCTGCCCGGCCTCTTCGACACGCACGTCCACCTGATGTTCGGGCACCTCGACATGTGGAGGCACCTGCAGACGCCGTTTTCGTACATGTTCTACGACGCGATCAAGAACCTCGACGCGACCATCCGGGTCGGGATCACGACCGTTCGCGACGCGGGCGGCGCCGACCTCGGAGTCAAGCGGGCGGTCGAGGAGGGAATCGTCCGCGGCCCGCGGCTCCAGATCTCGCTCACGATGCTGAGCCAGACCGGCGGCCACGGCGATGGCTGGATGCCGTCGGGCGGCACGGCGGATCTGTTCCCCGTCTATCCCGGCATGCCGTCCCAGATCGTCGACGGCGTCGAGGAGGCGCGGCGGAAGGTGCGCGAGCTCGTCCGCAACGGCGCCGACGTGATCAAGATCGCGACCTCGGGCGGCGTCCTCTCGCCGACCGATTCGCCCGACCAGCGCGGCTTCGCCTTCGACGAGATCCAGACGATGTGCGAGGAGGCGCGCGCGGCCGGGCTCTTCGTGATGTCGCACGCGCAGGCGGCGATCGGGATCAAGAACGCGGTCCGCGCGGGCGTCCGCTCGATCGAGCACGGCATCTACATCGACGACGAGGCGCTCGCGCTCATGCTCGAGCACGGCACGTACCTCGTCCCGACGCTCGTCGCGCCGCTCGGCGTGCTCCGCGCGGCGGACGCGGGGGTGCCGATCCCCGAGCACGTCCTCGTGAAGGCGACGGACGTGGTCGAGACGCACCGCGACTCGATCCGGCGCGCCGCCGCCGCGGGCGTGAAGATCGCGATGGGAACCGACGCGGGCGTCGTCCCGCACGGCACGAACCTCGAGGAGCTGCAGCTGATGCAGGACATCGGGATGAGCCCGACGGACGTCCTCGTCGCGACGGCGAAGACGGCGGCCGAGCTGATGGGACTCGACCGCGAGCTGGGCACGATCGAGCCGGGCAAGCGCGCCGACCTCGTCGTCGTCGCAGGCGATGCGCTCGACTTCTCCGATCTCTCTGGCCGTATCGAGCGCGTGTACCAGGACGGCCGGCTCGTGGTCAAAGCCGCCACCGAGCCCGCGCCAGTACCCGTCTAACCCTTCGGTACGGTGGCCGAAATGGCCGCCCGCGTCGAGACCCAGCTGAAGCAGCTGCCGGCGAAGCCCGGCGTCTACCTCTTCCGCGACGACGACGGCGACGTCCTCTACGTCGGCAAGGCGAAGTCGCTGCGCCCGCGCGTCCGCTCGTACTTCCAGAAGACGACCGACGGCCGCGCCCAGATCCGGTCGCTGCCCGGCCGCGTCGCCGACATCGAGGTGATCGTGACGGGTAGCGAGGTGGAAGCGCTCCACCTCGAGCAGAACCTCGTCAAACGGCACCGGCCGCCGTTCAACGTCCGGCTCCGCGACGACAAGTCGTTCCCGTACATCGCGGTCACGGTGGAGGACGAGTACCCGCGCGTGATGTTCACGCGCGAGCGGCACCGGCCGGGGGTGT
>DATKQO010000052.1:0-2818 GCA_035532715.1 Gaiellaceae bacterium
GCGGTAGTCGCCGGCGAGCGCCGCGAGCAGCGTGACGATCGAGAGCGGGTACATGCAGATCCGCTGGAACCAGCAGAGCTCGCAGGGGACGAAGTGGGCGATCTCGGAGAAGAAGAGGCTGCCGCCGGTGGCGATCGCCGCGACGACGAACGCGGCCCAGAGCTCGTAGCCCCAGAGCACCCCGCGGACGGCCTGCAGCGGCCCGCGCGCGCCGGCGAGCGCCGCGAGCCCGACGAGGACGAACGCGCCCGCGAGCACCTGGCCGGCAACCCCGAGCGCTGCGAGCGCGACGATCGTGTCGTGGATCATGCCGAGACCTTGCCATACGGGATCCGCCGGTACCATCGGCGACCGTGGGACGCCGGACGTACGCCGTAGCCGCGCTCGCAGCGCTCGCCGCCGCGCTCGCCGTCGCGTACGCACCGGGAGGCCTCGCGGCCTCCACGCCGCCGACGATTCCCTGGTCGAAGCTCCCGGACATGCAGACGGGGCCGCCGCCCTGGAACGCCGGCGTGCGGGGTCTCACGAGCCGCCTGCGGCTGCTCGGGCTGAGCCGGCTGTCGCAGGAAGGCAGCGTGCTCCACATCCACCAGCATCTCGATCTCTACGTGAACGCGCAGAAGATCAGATTGCCCGCCTTCATCGGCATCGACATCGGTGCGCGCTACATCACGGAGCTGCACACGCACGACTCGACGGGCGTGATCCACGTCGAGTCGCCGACGCAGCGCGCGTTCACCCTGGGGCAGGTCTTCGGCGAGTGGGGCGTGAAGCTGACGGCGTCGTGCGTCGGGCGCTACTGCGGTCACCTGCGCTGGTGGGTCGACGGCCACCGGGTGTCCGGCGACCCTGCCGAGCTCATCCTGAGGGCCCATCAGGAGATCGCGATCGCCGCCGGGCCGCCCCCGCTGATCGTGCCGAAGTCCTACGCGTTCCCGCCGGGCGACTAACGCTACGCTCCTTCCGCCGGGGTGGCGGAACTGGTCAGACGCGCCCGACTTAAAATCGGGTGGCCTTCGGGCCGTGCGGGTTCAAGTCCCGCTCCCGGCATGGTGGAACCCCTTCTGACGATCGCCGACGAGCTCGAGCGCCGCGACGCGCGTGCCGCGCAGGCGCTCGACGCGGTCGAGCGCCTGCAACGCGAGGTCGACGAGCTGCGGGTCGACGCGGTCGCGACGTCGGCGTTCCTGGCCGGGCTTCCGGCGGCTGCCGCCGCGCAGGCGGCGGAGGAGCGCGCCGCCGGCGGGGCGCTCGCCGGCGCGGAGGCCGCCCTCCGGGACGCCGACGCGGAGCTCGCGCAGCTTCGGGAGCGCGGGAGCGAGAGCGCGAAGCTCGCCGCGGCCCGGGCGGCGCAGCGCGCGCGTGACGCGGCCGAGGAGGCGGCACTGCGGCTCCAGCGCGCCGGCGTGGAGCGCGCTCGCCTGGAGGGGGAGGGAGACGCTCGCCGGGCGGAGGCGGAGTGGATCGAGGGCCGGGCGGCCGGGGTCGCCGCCCGCCTGGGGCTCGCGCACGACGTCGCGCCGCCCGGCCCCGGGCTCGAGGGCTCTCTCGAGTGGGCGGCCCGGGCCCGCGGCGAGCTTCTCGTCGCCCGTGCCGCTCTCTCCACCGAGCGCGACAAGGTCGTCCGCGAGGCGTCGGAGCTCGTGGCGAGCGTGCTCGGCGAGCCGCTTGCGGCGACATCGGTGGCGGGCGTCCGGGAGCGACTCGCACGCGCGCTTCGTTCCGGCTCGGCCTAGACTGGCTTCGTGGCAAGCGTGGAGGCATCGGCCCTCGAGCAGCAGCTCGAGTGGGACACGCCGCTCTTCCTGATGGCGCGCGCGCAATTCGAGCAGGCGCTCCCGTTCGCGGACGTCTCGCCGATGGTGATCGAGCGCCTCCGCTTCCCCGAGCGGGCGCTGATCGTGAGCGTGCCGCTGCGCCGCGACGACGGCACGATCCGGATCTTCGCCGGCTATCGCATCCAGCACTCGACGGTGCTCGGCCCGACGAAGGGCGGGATCCGCTACGACCCCGAGGTCTCGCTCGGCGAGTGCGCGGCGCTCGCGACGTGGATGACGTGGAAGTGCGCGCTGTTGCGGCTTCCGTACGGCGGCGCGAAGGGCGGCATCCGCTGCGACGTGCGCACGCTGTCGCTGCCGGAGCTCGAACGCCTGACGCGCCGGTTCACGTCGGAGCTGCTCGAGGTGATCGGCCCGCACACCGACATCCCGGCGCCCGACATGGCGACGAACGAGCAGACGATGGCCTGGATGATGGACACGTACGCGATGCAGAGGGGGCACGTCGTGCCCGAGGTCGTGACCGGCAAGCCGATCTCGATCGGCGGCTCGGTGTTCCGTCGCGAGGCGACCGGTGCCGGCGTCGTGATGGTGACCGAGCAGGCGTGCGCGAAGCTCGGCTGGAGCCTTGACGGGCAGCGTTGCGTCGTGCAGGGCTTCGGGAACGTCGGCGGTGTCGCCGCCTCGGAGCTGCACGACAAGGGCGCGCGCGTCGTCGGCGTCGCCGACATCTCCGGCGGCGTCCACAACGAGGCCGGCCTGCCGATCCCGGAGTTGCACGCGTATGTGGCGGCGAACGGCTCGCTCGCGGGCTATGACGGCGGCGAGCGCATCTCCAACGAGGAGCTGCTCGAGCTCGACTGCGACATCCTGATCGCGGCCGCGCGCGAGGACCAGATCACGGAGGCGAACGCCGGCCGAATCCACGCGCGGCTCGTCGTGGAGGGCGCGAACGGGCCGACGACGCTCGAGGCTGACGCGATCCTCGCCGAGCGCGGCATCCCGGTGGTGCCGGACATCCTCGCGAACGCGGGCGGCGT
>DATKQO010000053.1:0-9821 GCA_035532715.1 Gaiellaceae bacterium
GCAGGTCGAAGCCCGCGGCGCGGTCGCGGTAGCAGCCGAGGTTGATGCCCGTGAGCACGACCTCGCGGTGGCCCTGCGCGACGCGGCGCACGATCTCGGCGAGCACCGCAGCGGCGTCGCGGCTGCGTGAGGCGCCGCGGACGAGCGGGATCACGCAGAAGTTGCACGAGAAGCTGCAGCCGTCCTGCACCTTGACGAAGGCACGGACGCGGTCGAGGCGGGCGTCGGCCTGGATGCATCCGAGCGCGCCCACGTCGCCGGCGACGAAGTCCGGCGTCTGCTCGCTGCGGCGCCCGACGACGACGACGTTCTCCGGCAGGCCCGCGAACGCGTCGGCCGCGAGATTCGCGCCACAGCCGGTGACGTAGACGCGGTCGTGGGTCCGCGCGGCGCGGGCGGCCTCCTTGCGCGACTTCGCGACGGCCTCGTGCGTGACGCAGCAGGTGTTGACGACGGCGACGTCCGCGGGACCGCTTCGCTCGAGATGCCCGTCGGCGAGCAGCCGCTCGCGCACGTCGTGCGCGTCGACGTGCGAGACCTTGCAGCCGAGAAAGTGAACCGAGAACGTGGCCACGTCCTCGGAACCATAATCAGGTGCGCTCG
The DNA here is from genome assembly GCA_035532715.1 of Gaiellaceae bacterium. Classification (GTDB taxonomy): domain Bacteria; phylum Actinomycetota; class Thermoleophilia; order Gaiellales; family Gaiellaceae; genus Palsa-739. The sequence goes on from DATKQO010000053.1 coordinate 604, forward strand.
TAGAGGTCGGCGGCCCAGCCCTCTCGGTCGCTGCGGTCGATCCGCCGCCAGCCGCTGACCTTCGGGTCGTCGCGCTCGAGGTACCCGGAGGTGATCGCGAGGCGCGAGTCGAGCAGCGGCAGGAGACGTTCGACGACGTCGAGCGCGACATTCGCGACGACGACGTCGACGGTCGGAAGCTCGTCCGCGAGGGCATCGGCGCGGTAGGCATCGAGCTCGACCCCGTTGACCTTCGCGTTCGCACGCGCGATGCCGACGGCGTCCTCGTCGATGTCGACGGCGACGATCGGACGGAAGCCGAGCCGCCCTGCCGCGATCGAGAGCACACCGGAGCCGCAGCCGACGTCGAGCAGGCTTCCCGGCTCGAGCTTCTGGAGAAGCTCGAGGGTGAGCCTGGTGGTCGCGTGCGCACCGGTGCCGAAGGCGCGGCCCGGGTCGATCACGACCGCCTCGACCTCGTCGGTCGCCTCCTCCCACGGCGGCCCGATCCAGAAGCGACCGACGACGACGCCGTGGTGGAACTCGCGCCACGCCTCTTCCCAGCCCTCGGCGAACGACTCCGAGGTGACGTCGAAGCGCTCGCGCAGCGTCCGCTCGCCGGCGTCGTCGGTGTAGACGGCGAATCCGCCGTCGACCTCTTCGACCCCGCCGGGGAAGCTGTCGAGCAATACGGCGAGCTCGAGCTCGCCGCCGGGAACGACGACGCGTCTCAGCGGAACGCGCTCTTCAGCTTCTCGAAGAAGCCGTCGTCCGACTTGTATGTCCGCTCGTCGGCGTGCGAGTCGAACTCCTCGAGCAGGCGGCGCTGCTCGTCGCTCAGATGCCGCGGCACGACGACGTTGACGAGCACGCGATGGTCGCCCTTCCCGAAGCCCTGGAGCACCGGCATGCCGCGCCCGCGCAGCAGCACGATCTGGCCCGGCTGCGTGCCGGCCGAGAACTCGAGCTCCTCGTCGCCGTCGAGCGTCGGGATCGTGATCGTCGCGCCGAGCGACGCCTGCGTCATCGTCAGGTCGACGGTCGAGAAGATGTCGTTCGCCTCGCGCACGAAGCGCGGGTCGGGACGGACGTGCACCTGCACGTACGCGTCGCCGGCGCGGGTTCCGAACGTGCCGGCATGGCCCTCACCGGTCAAACGGATGCGCTGGCCGTCGTGAATCCCCGCCGGAATGTCGACGTCGAGCTGCCGCTCCTCGAGCACGCGACCCACGCCCTCGCACGTGGTGCAGGGCGTGTCGATCTTGCGGCCCGAGCCGGAGCAGCCCGGGCAGACCTGGGCGCGCACGAACTCGCCGAAGACGCTGCGCGACACGTGCTGGACGCGTCCGGCGCCCCCGCACGTCGGGCAGACGCCGACCTCCGTCCCGGGCTCCGCGCCCTCGCCGTTGCAGTGCGCACACTGGACGGCGACCTCGAACGGCACCTCGCGCATCGTCCCCCGCGCCGCCTCGACGAGGTCTATCTCGACGGTCGAGATGAGATCGGCGCCGCGGCCGCCGCCGCGGCCGCCGAGCAGGTCGTCGCCGAAGAACGCGGAGAAGAGATCGGAGAGGCTGCCGAAGTCGAAGTGGTCCTGCTGGAAACCGCCGCTGCGCAGACCCGCGTGGCCGTAACGGTCGTAGAGCTCGCGCGTCTCGGATTTCGAGAGCACCTCGTACGCCTCGACGACCTCGCGGAACCGCTCCTGCGCGTCGGGAGCATCGGAGACGTCGGGGTGGAGCTCGCGCGCGAGTCCACGGAACGCCTTCTTGATCTCCGACTCGGTCGCAGCTCGCCCGACGCCGAGAAGCTCGTAGTAGTCGCGCTCGGTCGTGGCCATGAAGGCACCAGGCTAGCGGTCGTCGTAGACCGACTCGACGAAGCGCGAGAGCTCGGAGGCGGCGGAGCGGACGGCGCCGACCGCCTTCTCGTAATCCATCCGCACCGGCCCGACGAGGCTGACGGCGCCGAGTGCGCGGTGCACGAGGCCGTAGCACGCCCCGACGAGGGCGACCTCGCGGAGAGCGGGGTGCACGAGCTCCGCGCCGACGCGGACGAACGGCCGCCGAGGCTCCGACTGCGAGTCGCCGAGCACCTCGAGGAACGCGGCGCGCTTCTCGACGAGGTCGAAGAGGCTGCGATAGGCGTCGAGTTCTTCGGCACGCACCTCCCCGAGCAGGTCGGCCGCGCCGCCGACGTAGAGGCGTTGCGCGGCGGAGACGAGCTCGGTGAACGCCGGCAGCAGCGCCTCGAGGAACCTACGCTCGTGCGGGCCGAGCCCCGGGTCGTCGAAGCGGCGGCGCAGGAGCGAGGTGCCGAGCTGGAGGCCGGAGACCGTCTCGTCGAGGTACTCGCCGGCCCATTGCGCGAGCCCGGGATCGACCGGATCCTCGAAGTGGAAGAGCCGCTTCGTGACGCCGCCCGCCGACGTGATCACGACGACCATCACGATCTCGGGCTGGAGGAGCAGCACTTCGACGTGGACGACCGTCGTCGACTCGAGTGGCGGCGCCGAGACGAGCGCAAGCAGCCGCGTGACCTGCGAGAGCATGTCGGTCGTCGCCTGGAGTGCCTGCTCCACCTCGGTGCGCGTCGTGTGCAGGTCGAGCGGGAACGCCGCCGGCTGCGGGTCGAGCCGGCCGAGCAGCTCGTCCGCGTAGTAGCGGTAGCCGCTCTCCGTCGGGACGCGGCCCGCGGACGTGTGGGGATGCGTCAACAGCCCGTGCGCCTCGAGCTCGGCGAGGTCTCCGCGCACCGTGGAGGGCGCCGCGGCGAGCCCCGCCGTCTCGACGAGCGTCTTCGAGCCGACCGGCGCTCCGGTGGCGACGTACTCCTCGACGACGCGGCGCAGGATCTCCTGCTGGCGCGGGGTCAGCGTGATCCCGGCTGGCGACTGGGCGCTCATTTGCAGGAATTTTAGCCGTGCGCGCGGACCGCGACGAGCGCGGGCTCAGGCGAGGAGCTCGGCGGTGACCCCGCCGCCGAGGAAGCGGCCGCGATGCGTGAGCGACAGGGTGCCGCCGGACTCCTCGGCGAGGCCGAGCGCCTCGACCCGAGCGAGGCCGACCGGGTCGAGCGCGTGCCGAACGTCGGCGAGGGGCAGCGGCTCGTCGAGGCGGAGCCCGAGCATGACGCGCTCGCGCGCCCGTACGTCGCCGTCGAGCCGCTCGTGCTCGCGCTCGGGGGCCCGCCCGGCGGCGAGCGCCTCCAGGTAGCGCACGAGCTTCGGCGCGTTCCGCCACCGCCTGTTCGACGAGGTCGACACCGCGCCGATCCCGATGCCGAGGTAGTCGTGGCCGAGCCAGTAGCCGAGGTTGTGCTGCGCGCGCAGGTCACGCACGCCGTCGACGCGACAGAAGTTCGCCGTCTCGTACCAGCGGTAGCCGGCCCCGGTCAGCGTGGCGACGACGCGCTCGAAGTAGTCCTCCATGGCGTCCGCCTGCCGGCCGAGCTCCTCTCCGAAGGCATGGGTGAAGCGCGTTCCCGGCTTCGCCTCGAGCTCGTAGCAGGAGAGATGCTCGGGCTCGAGCGCGAGGGCGTCGTCGAGGTCCGCCGCCAGGTCGGAGGGGGTCTGGCCGGGAATCCCGTAGACGAGATCGAGCGAGATGTTGTCGAATCCCGCGGCGCGGAGGTGCTGCACCGCGCGGCGGACGTCGTCGGGCCCGGCAACGCGCTCGAGCACGCGCAGGAGCTCGGGACGGAACGTCTGGGCGCCGAGCGAGACCCGGCTCACGCCGGCCTCGCGGAGCGCGTGTGCGAGCTCCGGGGTCACGGTCTCCGGGTTCGCCTCGACCGTGACCTCGGATGCGCGCGGCAGCGCCTCGAGCAGGCGGACGAGCTCGGGGAGCGCAGTGAACGTCGGCGTGCCGCCGCCGAGGAAGACGGTCTCGAGCTCGACCGCGAGCACGCCGCGCTCGAGCTCGAGCTCCCGGAGGAGCGCGTCGACGTACGCGTGGTGCCGGCCCCCCTTCCCCACGACGGTCACGAAGTCGCAGTACCCGCAGCGGTGCGCACAGAACGGGAGGTGCACGTAGAGGTGGCGCGCGCCGGTCACGACGTCTTCTGCCCCTGACCGATGCTGAGCACTGCGAGGAACGCCTCCTGCGGCACCTCGACCCCGCCGACCTGCTTCATGCGCTTCTTGCCCTTCTTCTGTTTCTCGAGCAGCTTCCGCTTGCGCGAGATGTCGCCGCCGTAGCACTTCGCGAGCACGTCCTTTCGGCGCGCCTTCACGGTCTCGCGCGCGATCACGCGAGAGCCGATCGCCGCCTGGATCGGAACGTCGAACATCTGGCGCGGGATCTCCTCGCGCAACTTCTCGACGAGCAGCTTTCCGCGCTCGTACGCGAAGTCGCGATGGATGATGAGCGACAGCGCGTCGACCATCTCGCCGCCGACGAGCACGTCGACGCGCACGAGCTTCCCGGGCTTGAAGCCGGAGAGGTCGTAGTCGAACGACGCGTAACCGCGCGTCCGCGACTTCAGCTGGTCGTAGTAGTCGAGCACGATCTCGGCGAGCGGCAGGTCGTAGGTCAGATGCACGCGCTCGGGCGAGAGATATTCCATGTGGTCGAAGGTGCCGCGCCGCTCGTTGTTCAGCTCCATCACAGCGCCGACGTACTCCTTCGGCACGATGATCGACGCCTTCACGTACGGCTCCTCGACGTCCTCCACCTCGCGCGGGAAGTCGGCCGGGTTGTGGACCTCGACCATCTCGCTGTCGTTCCGCTCCTGCACGCGGTAGGCGACGGTCGGGGCGGTCACGAGCAGATCGAGGTCGAACTCGCGCTCGAGCCGCTCCCGCACGATCTCCATGTGCAGCAGGCCGAGGAAACCGCAGCGGAAGCCGAAGCCGAGCGCCTTCGACACCTCGGCCTCGTAGAGGAGCGCACCGTCGTTCAGCTTCAGCCGCTCGAGCGCGTCGCGCAGCTCCGGGTAGGCGTCGGAGTCCGTCGGGTACAGACCCGCGAACACCATCGGCTTGACGTCCTTGTAGCCCGGCAGCGGCTCCGACGCACACCGCGCGACGGAGGTGATCGTGTCGCCGACGCGCAGGCGCGAGACGTCCTTCAAGCCGGTGACGACGTAGCCGACCTCGCCCGCCGAGAGCGTCTCGACCGGCGTCATCGTCGGCGAGAAGAAGCCGAGCTCCTCTGCGTCGAAGCGCGTGCCGGTCGCCATCGTCTGCAACTCCTCGCGACGCGAGAACGACCCGTCGATGACCCGCACGAACGCGAGCACGCCCCGGTACTGGTCGTAGGACGAGTCGAACACGAGCGCCCTCGGCGCTGCGTCCGGCTCGCCGGCGGGTGCAGGCACCCGCTCGACGATCGCGTCGAGCACGTCGCCGACGTTCAGGCCGGTCTTCGCCGAGATGCGCACAACCCTCGCGGGGTCGTCGCCGAGGAGATCCGCAAGCTCGACCGATGCGCCCTCTGGATCGGCCGACGGCAGGTCGATCTTGTTCACGACCGGGACGATCTCGAGCCCGTTCTCGATCGCGAGGTACGCGTTCGCCAGGGTCTGGGCCTCGATGCCCTGCGCCGCGTCGACCACGAGCACGGCGCCCTCGCAGGCCTGGAGCGACCGGGACACCTCGTACGTGAAGTCCACGTGCCCCGGCGTGTCGATGAGGTTGAGCTCGTGGCCTTTCCAGGCGACGCGGACGGCCTGCGCCTTGATCGTGATTCCGCGCTCACGCTCGAGGTCCATCGAGTCGAGGAGCTGCGCGCGCATGTCACGCGCGGCGACCGTATCGGTCACCTCGAGGATGCGATCCGCGAGCGTCGACTTGCCGTGGTCGATGTGCGCGATGATCGAGAAGTTGCGGATTCTGCTCTGGTCCATAGGCGCCTAGACGCGCCGCAGGCGCGTCCGTAACGAGAGTAGCGCCTGCATCTCCCGCACCCGCAGCAGCCGGCAGCCGACCAGGTAGACGACGAGGGAGGCGACCAGAGCCGGCACGAGCGAGCCGAGCTGGCCGGCGAAGGAGCGGCCGAACGCCGCGTCCAGCGGATGCCATACGAACCATGCCGCCGCCGCCACCGCGGCCGAGGCGATCGAGACCTTGGTCGTCGTGGTCGCGATCGCGCCTCCGTCGATATGTCCGAGCCTCCGCCGGAGCAGGACGAGCAGCGCGATCGTCCCGCCGACATTGCAGATCGCCGTCGCGAGCGCGATCCCCCACGTACCGACGTGGTAGAAGGCGAGGTCGAGGATCGCGTTCAGGAAGAGGTTTCCGAGCGCGATCGCGGTCGGCACCCAGTTCGACTGCAGGCTGAAGAACGCCCGGTTGAGCATCAGCATCGCGCCGTTGAAGACGAGCCCCGCACTGAACGCTGCGAGTGCACCGGCGACGACGGACGTCTGCGCGGGAATGAACTTGCCGCGCTGGAAGAGGACGCGCACGATCGGTTCGGCGAGTACGGCGCTCACGACTGCGGCCGGGATGAGCAGGAAGGCGATCTGCCGCAACCCGGTGCTCACCGTGGCGCGGAAGCCGTCCATGTCGCCGCGCGCGGCGAGGCGCGAGAGCGACGGGAACAGCACGGTCGCGATCGCGACGGAGAACATCCCCTGCGGCAGCATGTAGATGATGAACGCCTTCTGAAGCGCCGCCGGCGCGAGGTTCGCGTTGATGAGCCGCGATGCGAAGAAGGTGTCGATCACGGCATTGACGTTGATCAACCCGAGCCCGAGCGTGACGGGCACCATCAGCGCGAAGACGCGCTTCACCGCGGGATCGCGCCAGTCGAGCACCATGCGCAAGCGTCCGTCCCGACCGCGCAGCCACGGCATGGGCAGGAAGACCTGGATGACCGTCGCCACGAGGATCGACGCGGCGTAGACGTACAGCTTCCCGTTCGGCGAGCTTTCCTGTGGGACGCCGAGCGCAAGGCCGGCGATGATCGCGATGTTCCAGAACACCGGCGACAGCGCCGGAACGGTGAAGTGGTCGTAGCTGTTCAGGATCCCGACGACGATTCCGGAGACGCCGAGCAGCGCGACGATCGGGAAGAGCACACGGGAGAGCCCGACGGCGAGGCCGCGGTCGTGACCCGGGTTGCCGAAGATGCCGATCACCCACGGCGCGACGAGGATGAAGAGCGCGGTCAGGGCGCTCAAGCCGAGCAGCATCAGCCAGAAGAGCGTCGAGGCGACGCGCCACGCGCGCTTCTTGTCCTTCTCGAGCAACTCGGTGAAGACGGGCACGAACGATGACGAGAGCGCCGCGTCCGCAACGAGCGCGCGGACGAGATTCGGCAGCTGGAAGGCGACTGTGAAGGCGTTGATCCGGCCGCCGACCCCGAAGTAGTTCGCGGCGATCACCTCGCGGACGAGCCCGAGCACGCGCGACAGTCCCGTCGCGACGGCGAAGATCGCGGTGGAGACTGCGAGCCGCCGGCGGGGAGCCACCACGGACGGTTCCGCCGCACCCTCCTCGACGAAGAGCTCCGCCGACTCGAGCGCGTCGCGGCGAAGCGCAACGGTCGGATCCTCGGAGTCGGCCGCGAGCGGCCGGAAGCTCGTGCCCCCCTCGTCGAAGTACGTCGGCCGTCCACGCTCGCGGCGGCGGCGGTCGCGCTCGAGCCGGCGAAGGTCGCGCTCGCGTTCGGCGTCGCTCACAGAGGGAGCATAAGGAGCGCGCCCGTCAGGACTCCCCGCGCCGGTCTGAGCCCGACCGCCGGTCGGGACCGGCAGCCCGCCGGTTCGAGTTCGAGTCCTCTCGCCGCTCGCCGCCGGGCGGAGCGCCCTCCTCGCGCCCGCGCCGGTCCTCGCCGGAGCGCCGGTCGCCGCCCGCGCGCCGGTCCTTGCCGGAGCGCTTCTCGTCCATGGGCGCCGTGTTCACGGCCGCGCGGCCGTCTCCTGCCGCCTGCTACCATTCGCGAGCCCGCTCTTGCGGGCGTTTTCACGCCTATGCCGAACATCAGACAGCAGGAGAAGCGCGTTCGCCAGGCCACCCGGCAGCGGGTCGAGAACCTGCGCTGGCGCTCGACCGCGAAGACGCTCATGCGGCGTCTCCGTGAGGCCGCCGACGGTGGCGACGCCGCGACGGTCGGGGAGCGTCACCGCGAGCTCGTCAGCTGGCTCGACAAGGCCGCCGCGAACGGCTCGCTCCACAAGAACACCGCCGCACGCCGCAAGGCACAGGCCTCCCGCATCGTCGCCGGCGACCGCGCCGCCAAGTAGCGGCCGCTACGCCGCCCGGGGACGGGTGACGTCGATGAGCGCGCGCTCGAGCTCGAGATCGGCCGGAAGCCGCGAGCCGCCCTTCGCCGCCGCGTCGAGCTCCGCCAGACGCACGACGGCGTACCCGAGCTCCTCCGCCGAGAAGTTCGCGGCCTGCGCGAACGCCTTCTCCGCTGCGAACGGGTGCATCTTCAGCCGCCCGGCCGCGTCGCGCGGCCGCACGCCCTCGTCGGCGAGCCGCTGGCAGCGGCGCACGCGGCCGACGTGATTGACCATCGACGCGATCATCCGCATCAGCTCGCCCGAGCGCGGCCGCGCCGACCGCTCCATGATCGCCTCTGCGGCCGCGAGCACCGCTCCGACGTCGCGTCTCCCCCATGCGTCCGTGAGCGAGAAGATCGCGGTCTCGGCACGGCCGGCGGCCATCTGCTCGACGTCGCGGAGCGTCACCACGTCGCCGGCGGCCCAGGTCGCGAGCTTGTCGATCTCGCTCTGGAGCGCCTCGACGTCGTCACCGACGATGTCGACGAGCGCACGACAGGCGTCGGCGTCCGCTTTTCCGCCGTAGCGCCCGAACTGCTCCGCGACCCACTCCGGCAGACGCCGCTTCGGAACGTCGTAGCTGAGCACGACGCCGGACTTCGCGACTGCCTTCGCGAGCGGCGAGTCGGCCTTCAGCTCCTCGGCGACGAACGCGAGCACCGTCGCCGGCGACGGCGCGGCGAGGTACGCGGCGACCTCTTTCACGTCGGGTGCCTTCCAGCGCTCCGCCTCCTCGACGATCACGAGCCTCCCTTCCTCGCCGCCGAAGAGACCCATCGCGTTGCAGGCCGCGATCACGTCCGCGGCGGAGGCGTGGCCTGCGTTCAGATGCTCGGTCGAGTCATCCCCGATGCGCTCGCGCAGGCGGCGCAGCGCGCGGGCGATCTTCGGCCGGTCGCTGCCCGTGAGGAGATACGCCGGCTCGAGCTCGTTCGCCACGACGCCAAGCATAGGCGGCCGCCAGGAGCACGACGGCCGCGAGCGCAGCGGCCGCGGAAGGCGAGCGG
>DATKQO010000054.1:0-10174 GCA_035532715.1 Gaiellaceae bacterium
CGGCGTCGAGTTCGCAAACGAGCTGATCGCCTCGGGCCTGAAGCAGGCGGATCTCGAGACGAAGCTCCAGACCTACGCGCAGCAGGAGCAGCAGGCGTACGACCAGGCGCAGCAGATCCGCGCGCCGGGGCCGCTCATCCGAATCCATCAGCACCTCGTCGACGCGCTCGAGCTGCGCGCGAAGGGTCTCGCCGGCCTCGGCGACGCGCTCTCGCAGACGGCGACGGTCAAGGACGCGGCGACGGCCGCGCAGAAGCTGACCGACCAGGCGGCGCTCCTCACGGCGAGCGACGTCGTGTGGGACCAGCTGTACCGCCTTCCGGCGACCGAGCAGATGAAAGCCGCAGGCGTGACCGGCGTCGTCATCCCCGAATCGCACTTCATCCAGAACACCGACCTCGTGAGCGCGCGTTCGTTCGGGCTGCTCTACGACCGGCTCCATCCGGCGTCGACGGGTGGGACGGGTGGAACGACGACCGGCAAGCACGGCGACGGTCTCGTCTCGGTGCGCGTGCTGCCGCAGGCCACCGATCTCTCGACCTCGACCGCGACGACGGTGAAGGTCTCGGCGAATCTCTCGTTCGTCGCGACGGTCGTGGACTCGGGCGACTTCCAGGAGGTCAACGTCCCGGTCACCCTCACGATCGACGCGGGCGGGACGCCGATCGTCCGCCGCCGGGCGATCGCGATCATCCAGCCGGCCCAGCAGCAGACGGTGACGTTCTCCAACTTCAACCTGCCGACGTCGGCCTTCGGCGCGAAGGCGACGGTCAAGGTCGATGTCGGCGCCGTCGCCGGCGAGATCAACACGTCGAACAACTCGGCGAGCTACACCGTCTTCTTCACGCTCTCGGGCCCGTAAGCCGCTAAGGTCGAGCCGATGCACGTCAGTGCCTCAGTCGCCGGTTGGATCGCGATCGGGGCCGCCGCGGCCGCCGCGGTCGCGCTCCTGCTCGCGGTCGGGTTCTCGCTCGCGCTACGCCGCGTGCGGCGGGCACAGCTCGTGCTCCTCGGCGGCGGGAGAGAGGACCTCGTCGACTTCGCGGTCTCGCTCCAGGGCCGGATCGACGAGCTGCGCGGGGCGGTCGACGACGTCACCACCGAGCTCGGACGGGTCGACCGGCGGGTCGACGACACCGTCTCGAAGACGGCGATCGTCCGCTACGACGCGTACGAGAACAGTGGGGGCCACCAGTCTGCGTCGGTCGCGCTCCTCGACGCCGCACGCACGGGCGTCGTGCTGAGCGCGATCCAGGGCCGTGACTACGCCCGGATCTACGTGAAGGAGCTCGACCGCGGCCGGGCCTCCGTCGCGCTCTCGCCGGAGGAGCTCGAGGCGGTCGAGCGGGCCATGGCCTCCTGAGCCGGGCCGCCCGAAGGTGTCCGACACCTGGAGGCCCGGAAGTGTCGGACGCCTTTACAACGACAGGGCCGCCGGAAACCCCGCCGTTTCAGGCGGCACGGCGTCCGCCGCTGGTATTTTGACCGGCAGGGTGCAGCAGGTTCTCGTCCTGAACGCCAGCTACGAGCCGTTGAACGTCTGCACGGTTCGGCGCGCCCACGTGCTCCTGTACAAGGGCAAGGCCGAGGTGGTCGAACAGCTCGACCAGCCGCTCCGCTCCGCGACCGGCAGTTTCGTCTGGCCGCACGTGATCCGGCTCGTCCACTACGTCCGGGTGCCGCGCGCGATCCAGCGCAAGATCTCCCGCCGGGCGCTCTTCGCCCGCGACGGCTGGCGCTGCGTCTACTGCGGCACGACGAGCGGCCGCCTCACCCTCGACCACGTCGTCCCGCGCTCGAAGGGCGGCCAGTCGATCTGGGAGAACGTCGTCACCGCCTGCGCGCCCTGCAACCTGCGCAAGGGAGACCGCTCCCTCGAGCAGGTGGGCATGAACCTCCCCCATCCGCCGCGCCCGCCCCAGCCGGTGCTCTTCATCAAGCTGGCCGCGCCGCGGATTCCGCACCGCTGGACGCCGTACCTCGGCGACCTCGGCACGGCCACCGCCACCGCCGCCTGAGCCCATGTGACGATCCGGCGTGCCCGCGCCGTATCGCTCACATGAAGCGCATCCGCTGGATCCTCCCGCTCGCCCTGCTGGCGCTCGCCGCCTCCGCGCTCGCCGGGGTCGCACAGCCGCATTTCGGCGCCGCCGCGACGACCGCCGCCACGACGATCACCGTCACGGGCAACGGCACGGTGTCGAGCGTGCCCGACCGTGCGAGCCTGGGCTTCTCCGTCGAGACGCGCGCGAAGACGGCCGTTGCCGCGCTCGCCCAGAACGCAAGCGCAGCGACGAAGCTGATCCAGGCGCTGAAAGGCGCCGGCGTCTCCTCCGCCGACATCCAGACGAGCCAGGTCTCGCTCTCGCCGCAGACCGCTCCGAACGGGAACACGATCGTCGGCTACGACGCGTCGGCGAGCGTCTCCGTCGGCGCGCCGATCGCGCAGGCCGGCAGGCTGATCGACACCGCCGTCGCCGCGGGCGCCACCGGCGTCACCGGCCCGAGCCTCTCGCTCTCCGGCGAGGCCGGCCTGTACCGTGCCGCGCTGAAGCAGGCGCTCGCAGACGCGAAGCTCAAGGCGCAAGCGCTTGCCGAGGGCTCCGGCCTCACGCTCGGCGCGATCCAGTCGATCGCCGAGGGCAGCGCCGCGACGCCGCTCCCGCAGGCCGGAAAGCTCGGCTCCGCGGCCGGAACGCCCGTCGAGCCCGGCACGCTGGACGTTCAGGCGACCGTGACGGTCACGTACGCGGCGGTCTAGTGCGGGCGAGCCCGCGCTCGACGGGCAGGCCGCGCGCCGACCAGTCGCTCCAGCTACCCGGATAGAGCTTGCCCTCGCGGCCCTGGAGCGACGCGCGATGGAGCGTGACGCACGCCGTGATGCCGGAGCCGCAGTAGGCGACGAGCTCGCCCGGCGGGAGCTCCGGCAGCGACTCCGGCCACGGGGCGTTCCGGGCGCCCGGGATGCGGCCGGGGACGGTGTCGGCCAGATTCGGCTCGCCGCGCCAGCGGTTCGCCGTCCGGGCGTCGACGAGCACGAGCTCCGGCTCGCCGAGCCGGCCGGCGAGCTCCTCCGCCGAGATCGTGTCGCCGACGCGGAGGCGCGGCTCGAACGACGCGGGCTCGGCCGGCTCCTCCCCGGCCTTGAGCGGGCCGCCCCAGGCCTCGATCCCGCCCACGAGCACCGCGCAGGCGTCGTGCCCGAAGTGGCGGAGGAGCCACCAGAGCCGCTCGGCGCCGCCGACGGAGCCGTAGGCGACGACGAAGACGCCCGCGCCGATCCCGGCGCGCCCGGCCGCGGCTGCGAACCGCTCGACGGAGGGCAGCGGGTGCCGCCCCTGGCCGGTCACGGTGAGGTCGGAGAGATCTTCGTCGAGGTCGAGAAACGACGCGCCGGGCACGTGTCCGGCGCGGTAGCGCTCACGGCCACGCTGTGGGGCGCCGAGCTCCCAGCGGCAGTCGACGAACTGATAGCGCACCCTCCGACCTTAACCGGGGACCGGCGGGTGCGCCGCTCAGCGCAGGCGAAGCGGGACCGGCAGCGCGCAGCGGGCGCATTCGGTCCGCGCAACGCCCTTGCGGAGCCCTCGCTCGACCGGCACCGGCCTCTGGCACCTGCACGTGGCGTTGCGCTCGTCCTCCCGCTCAGGCACCGACCTCTGCCTCCCCGAGGCTCTTGCCGGTCCGGTTGTGCGTGACGTTTCCGACCGGTGTCGTCCACACGAGCCCGTCGCCCGACTCGTTGCCGCTCACCGCAGCCGCGGAGATGGCGCGCACGACCGCGCCGGCCTTGTCGTCCGAGACGATGAAGACGAGCAGCGCCTTCGGCAGGAAGCGCGACTCGAACACGCGCCCGCGGTACTCGTGCGTGACGCCGCGCTGCTTGCCGTGGCCGACCGCCTCGATCACGGTCACGCCGACATGGCCCGTCTCTTCCTCGACCGCGTCGATCACGGTCTCGATCCGCTCGCGGATCACCACGGTCTCGACCTTCGTCATCCGTTCACCTCCGATCGTCGTTCGAGCAGGACAACGTCACGCCACACGCCGTGCAGGCGGCCGAGCCGCTCGCAAACGCCGACAAACGCGGAATCCGAGCGCCGCGTGGAGCGCGAGGCTCGCCGCATTCTCGGGAAAGACCTCCGACGGCGAAAGGAGACGGATCTTCAGGCGCGTCAGTGTCGTCAAAGGGGCTCCGCGGATCGGTCGTGGGCTCGGAAACGAAAAAAGGGCCTCACGACTTCCGGCGAAGTCGTGAGGCCCCATTGCCTCGGCGGCCGCCGGCACCGGCGGACATCCTGCGCGCACCCTAGCGCGGCCTCGGGACGAATCGCAACTCACGTCGACCGGTTTGGCGAGACCACCGCGGCGGCCACGCCGAGGCCGACGAGGATTCCGCCGCCGAACCAGCGTTCGAAGCACGCGACGGTGCGTGAGCCGCGCAGGCGGTCGGCGATCGTCCCGGCCACGATCGCGTAGAGGCCGTCGCTCACTAGCCCGAGCCCGGCGAGCGTGAGGCCGAGCAGAACGAGCTGCACCCCGACGTGACCGGCTTTCACGTCGACGAACTGGGGGATGAAGGCGAAGACGAAGACGATCGTCTTCGGGTTGAGCAGGTTCACGACGACACCCTGCGTGTAGACCTTTCTCGGAGTCCGGGGCGCCCGCGCTTCGACCAGGGCCTCCGAGTGACGCGCGAGCAGGCGCCGCACGCCGAGGACCACGAGGTAGGCGGCGCCCGCGTAGCGAACGGCGTCGAACGCGACCGTCGAGGCGAGCACGAGCGAGGAAAGCCCGACCGCGGCGGCGGTGACATGGACGAGCGTCCCGGTCGTCACTCCGAGCGCGGACAGCAGGCCGGCCGTGCGGCCCTGGTCGATGCTGCGGCTGACGATGTAGAGCACCGCCGGCCCGGGAATCGCGAGCAGCGCGAGACACGTGGCCACGAACACCGCATAGGTCGAGAGCGAGGGCACGGCCGGGCGAGCGTACAACGCCGCCGTGCCCTCGCTCGACACGCCACTAGGCCGCGACTTCCTCCTCCACGAGCTCCGCCGAAGCGGCGCCCGCCGGAACCGTCGCGATCGTCTGCAGGATGCGGCCCGCGATCCGGTACGGGTCTCCCAGCGAGTTCGGACGCCTGTCCTCGAGGTAGCCGCGGTGGTCGTTCTGTACGAAGCTGTGCGGGACCCGGACGGAGGCGCCGCGGTCGGCGAGGCCGTAGTTGAACTTGTCGATCGCCTGCGTCTCGTGGAGCCCGGTGAGGCGCATGTGGTTGTCGGGCCCGTACACGGCGATGTGGTCGTGCTTGTGGTCGTCGAATGCGGTCATGAGCGCCTCGAAGTACTCGACGCCGCCGACCTCGCGCATGTGCTGGGTCGAGAAGTTCGTGTGCATCCCGGAGCCGTTCCAGTCGTACTCCATGCCGAGCGGCTTCGGATGGAAGTTCACGTCGACGCGATAGCGCTCGCAGAGGCGCACCAGGAGGTACCGGGCCACCCAGACCTCGTCGGCGGCCCGCTTCGAGCCCTTGCCGAAGATCTGGAACTCCCACTGGCCCTTCGCCACCTCCGCGTTGATGCCCTCGAGCTCGATCCCCGCCGCGAGGCAGAGGTCGATGTGGGCGTCGACGATCTCGCGCGCGACGTCGCCCACGTTCCGGTAGCCCACCCCGGTGTAGTACTCGCCCTGCGGCGGAGGGAAGCCTTCGCGCGGGAAGCCGAGCGGCGCGCCGTCCTGGTAGAGGAAGTACTCCTGCTCGAAGCCGAACCACGTGTCGGGATCGTCCGGAATCGTGGCGCGGCTGTTCGACGGGTGCGGCGTGCCGTCGGGCAGGAGCACCTCGCACATGACGAGCGCGCCGTTGACCCGGGCGGGGTCGGGGAAGACGGCGACCGGCTGCAGCAGGCAGTCCGAGTTCGAGCCCTCCGCCTGGCGGGTCGAGCTGCCGTCGAAGCCCCAGACGGGGAGCTCCTCGACGGCCGGGAAGGCTCCGAACTCGACGACCTTCGTCTTGCTGCGGAGGTTCGGGACGGGCTCGTAGCCGTCGAGCCAGATGTATTCGAGCTTGTACTTGGTCATCGGTTCTGACTCATCCTCTCGGTCTGGAGCACAAAAAAAGGCCTGAGAGCTCCGGAGAGCTCTCAGGCCTCGTCGCCTGCGGGCGCCGCCTCAACCGGCGGCGTCCTGCCCGCATTTATAGCGGTGGTCCCGGATGGGCGTCAAGCGACCGCGACACGCCGGAAGGTGTCCTCTCTGTCTGCAACGATCGCGGTATGGCCGATCCGAACATCTGGGACGACGCATGGGGCGAGCAGGGGGAGGACTGGGCGCGAGGCGGCGGTCTCGTGAAGCGCCTCGTCCCGCAGGGGCCGAACCTCGGAATGAGCCTCTACGAGCTCGGTCCCGGCAACTTCGAGATCTTCCACTTCCACCACGGCTCGGAGGAGCTCTTGGTCGTGCTCCGCGGGCGGCCGACGCTCCGCACGTTCAACGGCGAGCGGCAGCTCGAGGAGGGGGCCGTCGTGCACTTCCCGCCCGGGCGCGACGGGGCGCACGGGATCCGCAACGACACCGACGAGCCTGTCCGCTACGTCGTCGCCGGCACCCGCGTCTCGCCGGAGGTCGTCGAGTATCCCGACCTGAAGCAGCTGACCGCCCAGTCGCGCCTGACGTCGGAGGGCGGGAAGCCGCTCTTCGTCATCCACGACCTGGCAGACGAGGAGGCCTGATGGGCAAGGACGAGGAACCGCGCGGGGCGGTCGTCGAGCTCCTGCTGCGCGAGCCGGAGATCGTCGCCTGGCTCGAGGACTACCGGCCGGCACCGGGCGCGGCGCCCGACGACGACGAGCCGCCGAGGGCGGCGTGAGCCGGCCGAACGTCTACGCCGACGAGCCGTGGGACATGACGGCCGAGAAGATGCAGGTCCGCAGCCGCTTCGTCGCGAGAGCCGCCGGCGCGAAGGAACTCGGCGCGTCCGTACACGAGCTGCTGCCCGGTTCGACCGGGTTCAACCTGCACGCGCACTACGGCATGGAGGAGCTCTTCGTCGTCCTCTCCGGCACGCCGACGCTGCGCACCGGCGGCGGCGAGGAGCGGCTTGCGCCCGGCGACGTCGTCTCGATGCCGCGCGGCATCGACGGGCTGCACACGTTCACGAACCCGACGGACGAGCCCGCGCGGGTGCTCGCGATCTCGACGGTGGCGATCCCGGAGATCGTGCTCTATCCCGAGCTCGGCAAGTTCGGCGTCGCGACGCGTGACCCGTTCGCGCCCGTGCCCGAAGGCGGCGACGCGGGCATCCTCGGGCTGTTCGACCTGCCGCCGGAAACATGATTTGACGTTGTGCGGTTAACCGCGTATCGTTTCCGGGCCATGTTGCTCCCGAACGTGATGAACAGGAAGGCGCGCACTCCGGGCGGCCGTTAGGCCCGTCCGCCGCCAAGCGCGCGCGTTCCCCCGTTCTCCGTTCCCTTCTCGTCTCACAAGGAGCTTCATGTCATCGCTTGCCGTACCCACATCTGTCACGACGTCGGTCCATCGTGACGTCCCGGCCGTCGAAGTGGCGGATCTGCGCAAGGACTTCCGCCGCCGGGACCGGCGCGCGGGCCGCTTCGCGCGCCGCCGCATGTCCGCGCTCAAAGGCGTCACCTTCACGATGGCGCGCGGCGAGTGCGTCGCGATCCTCGGCCAGAACGGGTCGGGGAAGTCGACGCTCGTCCGCCTGCTCTCGACGCTGCTGATCCACGACGGCGGCGAGGCCCGCATCTTCGGCCACGACGCCTTCCGCGAGACACGCGCGATCCGGCGGCTCGTCAACCGCGTCTCGGTCGAGGCGAGCTTCTTCAAGAAGATGTCCGCGTCCGAGAACCTCTCGTACGCGGCGCGCTTCTACGGGATGGGGCCGGCGCAGACGCGCACGGCGATCCCGGAGATCCTCGAGAAGGTCGGCTTTCCGGCGGACCGGCGCAACGAGTCGATGGAGAACCTGTCGCGCGGCATGCAGCAGAAGGTCGCGCTGGCACGCGCACTCCTCACCTCGCCGGTGTTGCTCCTGCTCGACGAGCCGACGACGGGCCTCGATCCCCGTTCGAAGCTCGAGGTGCAGGAGTTCATCAAGTCCGTGCGCGTCGAGCACGACGCCACGATCCTGCTGTGCACGCACGACATGGCGGAGGCCGAAGCCCTCGCCGATCGTGTCGGTCTGCTCGACCGCGGCGAGCTTCTGTTCCTCGAGCCCGTCGCCGACGTGAAGCGGCGCTACGGCGTCGACACGCTCGAGGCTGCGTTCTTCGCGGCGACCGGCCGCGCGTTCGAAGAGGAGCAGACGGAGGACGACGAGATCAGGGAGGTGTTCGGATGACCGCAGTAGCCGCGACGTTGCGCAGCGAGCTGATCGGGCTCGGCGGCATCGTCGAACGCAACGTCTATCTCACGAAGCGCTATTTCCTCTGGGACCTCGCGTTCATGGTCTGGACGATCGCGAACACGCTCACGATCGTGTTCATCGCGCGCGCCGTGCATCTGCCTGCCGCGAAGGAGAACCGGCTCGCGACGATGCTGCTCGTCGGAGCGGTCATCTGGGCGTTCCTGGGGATCATCTTCGAGTTCGTCACCGAGACGGTCGCGTGGGAGCGCTGGGAAGGCACGATCGAGTACACGTTCATGGCGCCGGTGTCGCGATCCATGCACCTGTTCGGCATGGGCGCGTTCGCGGTGCTCTACGGGCTCATCCGGGCGACGATCCTCTTCTTCGTCGTCGCGGCGTTCATCGGCATCCACATGCCGGTCGCGAACTTCGGGGCCGCCTTCGCCCTGCTCGCAATCGCGTCGTTCTCCTTCATCGGCATCGGGATGATGACGTCGGTGCTGCCGCTCATCTCGCCGGAGAAGGGCGCGCAGCTCGGCTTCGTCATGCAAGGGATGATGCTCGTCGTCTCCGGCGTCTACTACCCGGTCTCCGTCATGCCGCACTGGATGCAGGCGATCGCCAAGATCTCTCCGGCGACGTACGCGCTGCGCGGCGACCGCGCGTCGATCGTCGACGGTGCAGGGCTCGCGTGGGCGAACGTGTGGCCGCTGCTGATCATCGCGATCGTCGCGATGCCGCTCGGGCTTGCGATCTTCAAGCGTGGCGAGCGCTATGCGAAGAAGCACGGGAAGCTGAAACGGTCCGGCTAGCGGCCGAGCGCCGGGCCGCGCAGCTGCGCGAGGCAGTCGCGCAGGCCGTCGCGCCAGTGCGGCAACCGCGGCACGCCGGGACGCTCGCTGCGCAGCACCGAATAGGCCGGACGCGGGGCCGGTCGTCCGAGCTCCGCCGTCGTGATCCGCCGGACCCGGCAGTCGAGCCCGGCCTCCTCGAAGATCGCCTCCGCAAAGTCCGCCCACGTGCAGTCGCCGTCGGCGGCGAGATGCCAGACGCCGGCAGGCAGCTCGACGAGCTCGCGCACCGCCACCGCGAGGTGAGAGACGAAGGTCGGACAGCCGCGCTGGTCATCGACGACGGCGACCTCGTCCCGCGCCGCGCCGAGCTCGAGCATGGTGCGGACGAAGTTCCTGCCCGTGGGGCCGAAGAGCCACGAGGAACGGACGATCCAGGCGCCTTCGCCGGCCGCCGCCTCCCCGCTCAGCTTCGTGCGTCCGTACACGCCGAGCGGATGCGGGCTGTCGGACTCGACGTACGGCGTGCGCTTTCGGCCGTCGAAGACGTAGTCGGTCGAGAACGCGACGAGCGGAGCGCCGATCTCCGCCGCGTGTTGCGTGCCGCCGACGTTCGCCGCGGCCGCCTCCTGCGGGTTCTGCTCCGCACCGTCGACGTCGGTCCACGCAGCCGCGTGCAGCACGAGGTCGACCGGTCCCAGGTCCGGCGGCGGACGGGTCACGTCCCAGTCCGTGCGCGAGAGGGCGAGCGAGCCCGGAAACGCCTCGACGAGCGCTCGTCCGAGCTGGCCGCCCGCGCCGGTTACGACGACGCGTCGCGTGCCGAGAGGATCGGCGATGACGTGCTCCAGAGATGACGGACGCGCTCGTCGTCCCACGCGAGGCTGTGCTCGTCGGGATTCGCCGCGTCGTACTCCTCGGTGACGAGATACATGAACAGGCAGTCGGTCAGCGCCTCGTAGCCGTGCGCGTGGATGCCGGGCACGTAGACCGCGACGCGGTTGTCGTCGCCGAC
>DATKQO010000055.1:0-2275 GCA_035532715.1 Gaiellaceae bacterium
TCACGCGACTCCGCAGACGCGCATCGCCACGAGCGCGTACGTCTGCGCCGTCTTCACGAGTCCCTCGATCTCGAGGTTCTCGCCGAGCTCGACGTCCATCAGCCCGGTCGACGTGCCGTAGTTCAGCGTCGGGATGCCGTAACGCGAGAGGGCCGACGCGTCGCTGAACCAGCGCGTCACGTCACGCTCAGGTGCCGAGCCGAACACCTCCAGGTGCGCAGCGTCGACCGCCTGCACGAGCTCGTGCCCCTCGTCGATCTCCGCGCCCGGTGCCGTCACGTAGACCTCGCCTTCGACCCCGTAGTCGGGGAACCGCTCCGCGAGCGAGCGCACGAAGTCGAGCACCTCCCGGCGCGCGACCGCCATCTGCTTCGTCGGCGGCACGCGCACGTCGAGAAAGAGGTCTGTGTGGTGCGGCGTACGAGAGACACGCCAGCCGAAGCCGCCCTCGATCGCACCGACGTTCACGATCGCCTTCGCGCCGCGATACGCGTTCGAGGGGTCGTTCTCCCAGGCGGGGATCCACTCCTGCACCGCCGAGAGCACGTCGTGCATGCGCAGCACCGAGTTCTGGTCGCGCCGACCCTCGCTGAACGCCGTGTGGATGAAGTTCCCGTGCACCCGGATCCGCAGCCAGAGTGCGCCGTAGTGCCCGAGGACGACCTTGCCCTCGGTCGGCTCGCCGAGGAGGCACATGTCGGCGACGCCGCCGTGCGTCACGAGGTAGCGCGAGCCCGCCGCGTAGCCGCGGTACTGCGCGCCGGTCGCCTCGCCGTACTGCGTCTTCTCGATCTCACCGCTCACCGCGGCGATCAGCACGTCGCCCCGCAACCGGACGCCGGCGTCCTGGAGCGCACGCACGGCCTCGACGTAGCACGCGAGCGCGCCCTTCATGTTCGAGATCCCGAGGCCGTAGAGCCGCCCGTCCCGCTCGAAGGCGTGCGGCTGGAAGCCGGGGACGTCGCGCAGCCAGGGCTCGCGCCCGGAGTACGAGGTGTCCATGTGGCCGTTGAACATCAGCGCGGGCCCGCCGCCCGCTCCGCGCCAGGTACCGAGCGCGTTCGCACGGCCGTCCTCGACCTGCTGCCACTGCACCGCGAGCCCCAGCGGCTCGTAGAGGGACACCATCAGGTCGGCCATCCGCTGCTCGTCGCCCGTGAAGCTGTGGACGTCGATCATGCGGCTCGCCGTGTCGACGAGGCGCTCGCGGTCGACCGGAACGCTCACTGCCGGAAGTGGGGCAGAACCCGCTCGCCGAAGAGCCGGATCTGCTCGTGCCGGTCCTCACCCCAGAGCTCGAGCATGACGTGCGTGCAACCGGCGTCGCGATACTCCTCGATCGCCGCGATGCAGTCGTCCGGCGTGCCGGCGATCGGCCTGCACTTGTCGAGGAGCGCGTCCGAGACCTTCGCCTTCGCCGCGAGCCGGCCCCCCTGCTCCATCGCCTCGGCGACGGGCCGGATCTCGTCCTGCTCGATGCCGGCGAGCTCGAGCAGCGTGTCGGCCGAGCCCTGGATGTTCTGCACCTTGTTCGCGAGGTACATGCCGGCGATCTCGCGGGCGCCGTCGCGACCCCTGTCACGGTCGGTCGCGTGGATCGACGAGACGACGGTGCAGCCGATGTCGATGTCCGCGTTCACCTGCTCGCACGTGTAGCGCACGAACGCGGGCGTCGTGATCGACGGCGTGAGGCAGCCGTCGGCGATCTCGCCGGCAAGCGCCTGCATCTTCGGCGCCGTCGCGGCGACGTACACCGGGGGGACGTCGCGCGGCGTGTGCGCCTGCGGCTGCAGCGCCGGCACGCTCGCATTCCAGGTCGACCCTTCGTATTCGAAGGCCTCGCCGCCGAGCACGCCGCGCACGATCTCGACCGCGTCGCGCATCGGGCCGAGAGTCTTCGACGTCTGCATGCCTGCGTTGTTGAGGAATATCTTCGACGTCCCGAAGCCGAGGATGAACCGGCCGGGGCCGGCAGCCTCCTGCACGACACGCGCATCCATCGCGACCTGTACCGGATGCCGCGTGAACGGCGAGATGATCCCCCAGCCGACGGTGAGGCGCGATGTCTCGCGCGCGATCAGAGCCGAGACGACCGTGGAAGAGCGGGCCTCCATGCCGTGCTTGCGCCACCACGGATACGCCTCCGCGAGCCAGATCGTGTCCATGCCCGCGTCGTCCATCGCGCGCGCAGACGCGAGCATCTCGTCGAGCGGCTCCATCGTGAGCTGCATGACGCCGATCCGGAACGGAACCGTCATCCCGGCGCTCAGCTACG
>DATKQO010000056.1:0-7157 GCA_035532715.1 Gaiellaceae bacterium
GCCCAGAGGTAGAGGTCGAGCTCGGCGATATGGAGCACGAGCCACCGGATCGCAGGCCACAGGTGATACGCACCGTTGCTCGCCTTGGAGTAGTTGCCGAGAACGTGCGCAGGCGATCTGCCGCGAGCGACCTCGACGAGGACGACGAGCAGCGCGCCGATCCCGACGAGACCGTACAGCGGCTTGTAGGCGGTTAGCCGCTGTGGGCGCCCGCGCTCGATCCAGGCGAGCGCGAGCGGCGCCGTCAGGACGGCTCCGACGAGGGCGACCGTCTGCGCGCGCGTCTCGAACGCAAGCACGCAGAGTCCAAGGAGCGCGACCTGCCGCGCGAGGGTTGGCCGCTCGAGCATGCACACGAGCGCGAAGGCAAGCCAGAGGAAGATCGGATAGAACGCGTTCTCCGTCATCAGCGTGCCGACGTATGCCATCGACGGAAGCGCGACGGCGAGCGCCGCTGCCGCGAGCGCCGCCGGCCGCTGTACGACCCGGCGCGCGAGCAGATATGCGGGGAACACCGCAGAGGACATCGCGATCGCGTCGATCGCGCGCGCCCACCGGTACACCTCGGACATCGGCCCGAAGAGCGCGTACGCAGGGGAGATCAGAAGCGGGTAGACGGGGCCGTAGTTGCCGTGCGACCCGCGGACGAGGAAGTGGCCTGTGGCGGCGAAGCTGCGCGCCATGTCCGAGTAGACGAGCTCGTCGACCATGATCCAGGGCGAGCGGAGCCGCAGGCCGAGAGCGAGCTCGACCCCGACGGACGCGAGGTAGAGCGCGCCGAGCCATGCCCAGGTGGGCAAGGCCCGCACGAGCCCTGTCCCGGGGCCTGACCCCCGGGGGCGCGCCGGCGCGCGGCCGTCCGGCGAGACGAGCGCCGCCCGCTGGAGCTCGGGCGCCAGGAGCTCCGGCCGGACGCCGATGTCCGCCGCGGCGTCTGCGACCTCGCGCAGCACGCGGTCCCGGACGATCGAGTCGCCCGCCGCCTCCTCGAGCGCAGCCGCGTACTGCGCGGCGACGCGATCGAGGTCGTGCTCGGCCTCCACGTACGCGCGTGCTGCGTCGCCCATGCGCGCGGCGACTCCGGGCTCGGCGAGCCGGACGAGCGCCGCCGTGAGCGCCTCGACCTCGGCGTCACCGCCGACCGTGACCTTCAGCGCGACATCGTCGGGAAGCTCGGAGAACCAGCCGACATCGCTCACGACGAGCGGCTTGCCGAGCGACAGGGTCCGGATCGCGCTGCCGGACGTCTCACCCATCGTCGGCGCGCGCAGAAGGACGCATGCGTCGCACGCGGCCATCAGCGACCAGAGCCGTGACTCCTCGACGTACGGCTCGCGGATCACGCCTTCGGCAGCAACCCCGATCCGCTCGAGCCGTCCTGCCAGATCGAACCCGGGCGCCTCGGAGCCGACGAGCAGAAGCCGGGCGTCCGGATGCGTTCGGCGCAGCTCGGCGAAGGCGCGGAGGACCTGCGGGATCCGCTTGCTCTCGTTCAGATGCCCGAAGCAGCCGACGAGCGGCGCGCCGGTGAGCGGTGCCGGCTCGGCGTTCGGTGCAGGCCACGCCGGATGGGCGATCCGCCAGAGCGGCCCATCGTACCCGTGGGAACGCGCGCGCTCCTCGACGTAGCGGGAGTGCACGATCAGTCCGGTGGCCCGGTCGAGCACCTCGCCGGCGAGCGGGAACTCCTCGGGGCGCACTTCCCAGAGCGGCGGCACGCGGCCCTCGAGCACGCCGTAGCCGAGCAGGCGGCCCGGCACCCCGGCCTCGCGCTCCATCGCCGCGAGGTACGCGTGACCGTCCTTCCGGCCGATCGTCAGACCGGCGACGAGGTGGTGGATGACGAAGTCGTGCAGCACGACGACGCCCGGCCTGCGCCGGAGCGCGTCGACGATCCAGCCGTGTGCGTCCGGGTTGTTGCCGACGTGGTAGAGCGCGACGTCGGTATCGGCGACCGGCCGCGTGCGTCCGGGCCGGACGACCTCGACCTCGACCAGCCGCTCGAGCGCGGGCAGCAGCAGCGCGGAGTAGTCGGCGATGCCCGACGTGTCCGGCGGCAGCGGCGAGAAGTAGGCAACCCTCACGTGGCGGCGGCGAGCAGGCGGTCGATACACGAGTCCCACGTGACGCCCTGTGCGAGCGCGCGTCCGGCCCGTCCGAACGCCTTCGCTTCGTCGGTATGCCCGCGCAGCCACGCGCACGCGCGCACGAGCTCCTCGACGTTCGGCGCCACCACGAGCCCGGTCTCGCCGTCGTGCACGACGTCGAGCGGGCCGCCGGCGTCGCTCGTCGTCAGCACCGGCTTCTCGGAGAGGAACGCCTCGAACGGGACCATGCCGAAGTCCTCGTCGACAGGCGCGTAGTAGACGCCGAGACAACGCGCGTACAGGTCGGCGAGCCGGCCGTCCGGGATCCGGCCCGTGAATTCGGCGCGCCCGTCGAGGCCGCGGTCGTGTGCAAGCCGCTCCAGCCGCTCGCGGTCGGGGCCGTCGCCTGCGATCACGACGCGGAGCTCGGGGTCCGTCGCCGCGGCTTCCAGCAGCAGGTCGATGCGCTTCGCGCGGTCGAGTCGGTTCACGGAGAGGATGAAGTCGTCGTAGGCGTCGCACCGGTAGGCGAGGGGCGCCGGCGGATGCGGCATGATCTCCGCTTCGAGCCCGGTGGATGCGCGCAGGCGTCCGGCGACGTTGCCGGACGTGGCGAAGAGCTTTCGCGCCTCACCGAGTGCCGTGCGCTCGAAGGCGAGCACGCGCCGCCGCAGCGCGCGATCCTCGGCGGACTCGGAGAACTGCCCCAGGTCGGTGCGGTCGAGATCCCAGGCCTGCCGGAACTGGTGCAGGAGCCAGACGATCTTGCGCGGATGCTGCACCGCGTACGACGGGAACTTCGTCGCGATCACCGCGTCGATCGGTCGCCCGTTCGCCTCCTCGAGATCGAGGAGGCGCCAGAGGAAGGCCTGCGTGAGGAGGCGCTCGCCGGGATACCACTTGAACGGAACGGTCACGAGCTCCGCCTCATGGTCCCGGGCGCGCAACTGCGCGACGAGATCGTCCGCGAAGATCTCTGCGCCGCCACGCTCGAACGGCACCTGGGGGATGCACACCGCGAGCCTCACGAACCACCCTCGAGCTCGTCGACGCGCCGGGCGAGGTCGTCGACGAGCCGCAGCAACGCGTCGTTCACGATCCGCTGCTCGGCGAACGCGGGCTCGACGTACCAGCGCATCAGCTTGCGCAGCACCCGCTTCACCTGGAACGCAACGGCGCCCTTGGGTCCTGGACGGCGCTCCAGCGGCTTGTCGGCGCTGACGGGCCAGAAGCGCTCGGCGAGCCCACGCGTGGACGCGAGGTCACGGGAGCCGCGGTCGACCGCCTCGCGAAGGCGCGCGTAGACCTCGTCGGCGGAAAGCTCCTGCTGATCGGACATTTCGGAGAGTCTAAGGCCGTGGTGTTACGAACTCGTGAGTCCGGCGCGCGCGGCGTCGACGAGCAGCGTCACGAGCGCGGCGAACTGCACCCGCGGCTCCCAGCCGAGACGCTCCCGCGCCTTCGTGGAGTCGCCGACGAGGTGGTGAAGCTCGGCGGCGCCGCGCTTCAGCGCCTCGTCGACCCGCACGTGCTCTCGCCAGTCCAACCCGAGGTGCGCGAACGCGAGCTCGACGAGCTCGCGAACGCTGTGCAGCTCGCCGGACGCGATCACGTAGTCGTCCGGCTCGTCCTGCTGGAGCATCAGCCACATGGCCTCGACGTAATCGCCTGCGAAGCCCCAGTCGCGCTGGGCGTCCAGGTCGCCGAGGACGAGCTCGTGTTGCCGGCCGAGCGAGATCGCAGCCGCCGCGTGCGCGACCTTGCTCGGCAGGAAGTCGACCGGCCGCCGCGGCGACTCGTGGTTGTAGAGGATCCCGCAGCTCGCGTGCAGGCCGTACCGGCGGCGGTACGACCGCACGATGAAGTGACCGTATGCCTTGGCGACGCCGTACGGTGTCACCGGCGAGAGCGGCGTCAGCTCGGTCTGCGGAACCTCGACCGGCTCGCCGAAGATCTCGCTCGACGACGCCTGGTAGACCCGGATCGTGGAGTCGACCGCGCGCACCGCTTCGAGCAGCGACGTGACGCCGACTGCGGCGAACTCCGCCGTCTCGACCGGTTTCTCCCACGAACGCGGCACGAACGACGGCGAGGCGAGGTTGTAGATCTCGTGCGGCGCGTGTTCGCGCAGGAGCGCGGCGAGCGCCCGGTGATCGAGAAGATCGACGTCGCCTCGCCCGACCCCGCTCACCTCGTAGTCACGGCCGGCGAGCAGCTCCGTCAGATAGGTGCCGTCCTGCCCGCCGGCTCCCGTGATGAGCGCACGCCTCAATGCAGGCCTCGCACGTACGTCCAGGCGGCGCTGAGGCCGAGCGAGCGGAGCGCGTAGACGATCAGCGCGTACACCGCGATGCCGACCACGGCGGCGGGAATCGGCGACAGCGCAAGCGAGATCGGCCCGAACGCGAGAGCCGCGGCCCCGCCGACGGCGAGCGCGAGCCGGGCGAGCCCGACGGCCGCGATCGCAAGCGCACGCAGCGCGAGGGTTGCCATCAGGCCCGCCGCGATCACGAACGTCGAGACGCCGAGCGCGATCGCGAGGCCCGGCAGCCCCCAGAGCGCGCGCAGGGCGAGGCCGATCGGGATGCAGAGCCCGAAGCCGCCGACAGCCAGCGGGACGAGCGTCCAGCGCTTTTCCGCGACGAAGACGAGCGGGAAGGTCACGGCGAAACCGACCCATGCGAGCATCCAGAGCGCGAGATACACGACGAGATGGCCGAGCTCCAGGCCGACGTTGCCGGTGTACGCGCCGCCGAGCACGGCTCCGACGATGCGACCTCCGACGAGCGCGAAGACGCCGCCCGCAGCGCCCACGAAGACGAGGCTGACCCACGCCGCGTGCACGACGTGGCGTCCCGCAGCCTCGGCGTCGATGCCGCGGCGCGTCAACGGCGCGGAGGAGATCAGCCCGAGCGAGAAGGCCGTCGCGCCGACGAGCGTCGACGCGGCGAGGTATGCATACGAGAAGCTCGTGACGCGTCCGACGCCGAGCTGGGCCGCAAAGCGGAGTGCGAGCAGGTAGCAGCCCTGGAGCGCGAGCGGGATCGCCGCGCCTTGGGCGAGCCGTCCGATCCGCGGGCCGATGGCGAGCCGGTCGGGCCACGCGCCGCGCAGCGCGCCGCGGCGGGCGAGCGCCACGACCGGCACGCTGAGCGCGACCGCGGCATTGAAGGCGAGCCCCCAGGCGAGCGCGACGATCCCGAGCCGGTCGGCAAGCAGCGCGAAGACGACGAGGCCGCCGATGCCGCCGAGCGCGAAACCGGCCGCCGCGGTGCCGTAGCTGTCGTGCGCCGCCAGGGCGCTCGCAGCGAGCGCGGCAAGGAGCTGCCCGAATGCAGCCGGCACGAGGATCACGAGCGCTCGCGCCGCGACGTGCGCCGCCCGCGGCGGCAGGCTTCCGGTCAGGAGATCGCCGAACCGGGACGAGAACAGTCCCACGAGCACGGATGCCGGCAGCGCGAGCGACAGGATCGCGAGCGCGTACGCCCGCGTCTCGCCGCCGAGCGTTCCGTGCGGGACCGCCCGGGTCAGATCGGGAACGACGACCATGCGGAAGGCCTGGGCGGTCAGCACGAGCACGAGGTAGACGCCGTACGCGCCGAGGAACCCGTCGGTCTCGGAGTTCCGCCCGAACTTGTGTGCCAGCAGGGCGCCCGCCCCAGCCGCCGCGACGGCGACTGCGATCTGGGCGAGCCCGGTGAGCAGACCGCTTCTGAGCGCGCTCCGCCTGCGCCACAGGCTCGTCTCCGACGACTCCACCCGGCGATCAAAGCAGACGGCGCCGGACAATCACGGGTCCGTAACACCACATGGGTACGCTTTGCGAGTGCGCGTCCTGGTGACCGGCGGGGGAGGCTTCCTCGGCTCGCATCTCGTCGAGCGGCTGGAAGCCACGGGGCACGAGGTGGTCGTGGCCCGTCGCCGTGACTACGACCTGACGCATGAGGACGACGCGGCCCGCCTGTTCGCCGACGCTGCGCCCCGGATCGTCTATCACCTCGCCGCCGAGGTCGGCGGGATCGGCGCGAACCGCGCGAACCCGGGTCGCTACTGGTACGCGAACCTGCAGATGGGCCTCCACGTGCTCGAGCAGGCGCGGACGCACGAGACGGAGAAGCTCGTGCTCGTCGGCACCGTGTGCGCGTACCCGAAGTACACGCCCGTGCCGTTCCGCGAATCGGCTCTGTGGGATGGATACCCCGAGGAGACGAACGCGCCGTACGGGATCGCGAAGAAGGCGCTCCTCGTCGGGGCGCAGGCCTATCGCGAGCAGTACGGTCTCGACTCGATCTACCTCCTGCCGACGAACCTCTACGGCCCGGGGGACAACTTCGATCTCGAGACGTCGCACGTGATTCCGGCGCTGATCCGGAAGATGATCGAGTCCCCGGACGAGGTGGTGCTCTGGGGCGACGGCTCGCCGACGCGCGAGTATCTCTACGTCGACGACTGCGTCGACGGGCTCTGCCTCGCCGCCGAACGCTACGACGGCGCCGAGCCGGTGAACCTCGGCAGCGGCGTCGAGACGTCGATCCGCGAGACGGCAGAGATCGTTGCGGAGCTCGTGGGCTTCGAGGGCGAGATCGTCTGGGACACCTCGATGCCGAACGGGCAGCCGCGGCGCAGCCTCGATGCCTCCCGCGCGCGCGAACTGTTCGGCTTCGAAGCGCGGACACCGTTGCGCCTAGGGCTCGAGCGCACGATCGCCTGGTACCGTTCGACGATCGGCGCGACGTCGTCGGGGCGATGATCGGCCGCCGGGTCGCGCTCGACGCAGCGGTCGCACCGGTCCGGCGCGCGACGGCCGGTCTCGCGCGCACACGACCACGGTACGTCGTCGCGACGTTCGTCGTCCTGCAATGGCTGACGACCCTCGCGCTGGCGCTGTCGGTCAGGCACACGCGGTGGCTCTACTACCACGGCGGAGATCAGGCGTGGTTCTACACGACGAGCCGCCTGCTCACGAAGGGCCTGCTTGCGCCGACAAACGTCGGCTACGGCTGGTCGATCCTGCTGCTGCCGTTCTCCCTCGCCGGCGGCCCGAACCTCGTCAGCGCACTGCCCGCGATC
>DATKQO010000057.1:0-3792 GCA_035532715.1 Gaiellaceae bacterium
CGCGTCGATCTTCATCGCCGCAGGCGTGAACGTGAAGGCGCTCTCGAGCTACCTCGGGCACGCGAGCATCACCATCACGATGGACCGCTACGGCCACCTGATGCCCGGCAACGAGACGGAGGCGGTCGGGCTCGTCGACAAGTACATCGAGCGCGCGGCAACGAGTGCGACGGCGGCCACATGATGGACGGCCTAAATCGAGTCTACGCCCGTAGACTCCAACGCCGGAGGGGGCGTCCGACGAGGACGCCCTTCGTGTTCTCTGCGCGACAATGCGCGACAGTCGTACCCCGACCCGAGCGGAATCCAGCCCCCCGCAGGCGTAACGTCGCCCGGAAGGGATGTAGCCGAAAACCGGCATGGTTGAGCCGAAAACCGCATGAATAGGCGGCGGGGGTGGGATTTGAACCCACGGGACGCTTGCGCGCCCAACGGTTTTCAAGACCGTCCCGTTCGACCGCTCCGGCACCCCGCCGTTCGCGCGTGACGGTAGCCGGGGCGGCGGCCGGGCGCGACACGAACCGTGTCAAGGCACGGCCGGTTCGTGCCGATATTCCCGGCATGAATTGTCCCGCGTGCGGCCACGTCCTCAGCTCGCGCACCGCCGGCGAGGTCAACGTCGACGTCTGCGAGGGCGGCTGCGGCGGCATCTGGTTCGACCACTTCGAGCTGAAGAAGCTGGACGAGGAGTCGGAGACCGCCGGCGAGCACTTGCTGGACGTGCGGCGCGACCCCGCGGTCGTCGTCGATCCTGCGGAGCGGTACAGCTGTCCGAAGTGCACCGACGACGTCGTGCTGATGCGGCACTTCTGGAGCGTCAAGCGTGAGGTCACGATCGACGAATGCCCGGAGTGCGGCGGCATCTTCCTGGACGTCGGCGAGCTCACGCGTATCCGCGCCGAGTTCCCGAGCGAGGAGGCGAGGCACGCCGCGGCCGACGCATACTTCAGCGAGGTCGTGGATCCGCTGCTCGACCGTCAGCGCGCCGCAGACGAGGCCCAGTTCGCGCAGGCGCAGAAGTTCGCGCACGCATTCCGCTTCGTCACGCCGAGCTGGTACCTGCCGGGCAAGCAGGCCGGCGCCGCGTTCTAACGCCCGACTCGCTCCGGGGCGCCGTACGACCGCAGCACGTCCGGCACGTCGCCCTGGAAGTTCTCGAGCACGGCGAGCAGCGCACGGTCGGTGATCGCCGTCCCGTTCAGCGTGTGCACCGTCGCGAGGCTCTTGCCGTCGCGGTAGCGGATGCCGAGCCGGCGCGCCTGGAAGTCGGTCGTGTTCGAGGTCGACGTCAGCTCGCGATAGCGCTCCTGCGCCGGGAACCAGCCTTCGCAGTCGTACTTCTTCGCCGCGGGCGCGCCGAGGTCGCCGGCGGCCACGTTGACGACGCGATACGGGAGGCCGAGCTCCTGCAGGATCTGCTCCTCGATCGCGAGGATGCGCTCGTGCTCGTCGGCCGACGCGCCCGGCTCGCAGTACGTGAACATCTCGACCTTGTTGAACTGGTGCACGCGGAACATCCCGCGCGTGTCCTTGCCCGCGGCGCCAGCCTCGCGGCGGAAGTTCGTCGAGTAGCCCGCGTAGTGGAGCGGCAGCTCCTCGAGGATCTCGCCCATGTGCAGTCCGGCGAGTGCGACCTCAGACGTGCCGGTGAGATACAGCTCGTCGCTCTCGACCGCGTAGATGTTGCCGCGGTCGGTGGGGAAGAAGCCCGTGCCGTACATCGCTTCCTCGCGGACGAGCACCGGCGGAAGCACGGGGAGGAAGCCGGCCTGCGCAACGGCGTCGAGCGCGTAGCGATGCAGCGCGAGCGCAAGGAGCGCCGTGTCGCCGATGATGTAGCCGAAGCGCGAGCCGGACAACCGCGCCGCGCGCTCCATGTCGAAGCGGCCGATCTCGGTGTGCTCCTTCGGGTCGACGAGGGCGGGCGGCTCGCCCCAGCGGCGGATCTCCACCGCATCCTCGTCGGTGTCGCCGTCGGGCACGCTGTCGTCGGGGGGGTTGGGGATCTGCTGGAGGTACGCCTCGCGCTCGGCCTCGGCCGCCGCGAGCGCTTCTTCCGCCCGCTGCAGCTCCTCTTTCACGCCCCGCATCTGCTCGAGCTGCTCCGGCGTCGGCTTCCCTTTCAGCTTGGTTTGCGCGCGCAGCTCGTCGGTGCGCGGGACGAGCGCCCGCCAGCGCTCGTCGGCGGCGAGCCAGGCGTCGAAGGGCTCGGCCGCGCCCTTGCGCGCGAGGCGCCGGCGGAACGCGTCCGGGTCGTTTCGGGCTGCCCTGGCGTCGATCACGAGAGAGAGTCTACGAAGGCCTCGAACAGGAGCGCGACTCCTTCTTCGTCGACGGAGGGAACGACGAGGTCGGCGCGCCGCAGGATGTCCTCGTGGGCGTTCGCGACGGCCACTCCGAAGCCGGCCCAGTCGAGCAGCTCGCGGTCGTTCTCCCCGTCGCCGCACGCGACCGTCTCTGCGGCCGTGAAGCCGAGCCGTTCCGCGACGAAGGCGAGACCGGAGCCCTTGCTCACGTCCGGATGCGCGAACTCGAGGAAGTGCGGCAGCGACTTCGACACGAACAGGCGCCCGCGGAAGTGCGGTTTCAGCACGTCCTCGAGCGCGTCGAGCTCCTCCGGCACGCCGACGGCGACGAGCTTCGTGGGGTCGGCGTGCAACCAGGCACGCAGGTCGCCGACCGCGTGGATCTCGAGCCCCTGGAACCCTGCATACGCCCGCGCCTCCGGCGTCACCTCGGCGACGTACAACATGTCGTCGACGTAGCAGTTGACATGGAACCCCGCGTGCTGCACGGCTTCGATCGCCTCGAGCGCGACCGGGCGGGGAATCGGGATGTGGCGGAGGAACGCACCGGTGACCGGGTCGGCGACGACGGCGCCCTGATAGCAGACGAGCGGATCTTCGAGCCCCGCCTCGAGCGCGTACGGCAGCGTCGCGCGGACCATGCGTCCGGTGACGATGATCACGTGCGGACCGGCGGCCCGCACCGCAGCGATCGCTGCGCGCGTCCGCGGGCGGAGCAGCGTGTCCTGCGCGATCAGCGTCCGGTCGAGGTCGCACGCGAAGGCGGCGACCCGGTGCGGCCACGCCGGCGGCAGCTCGAGCAGCGCTACGGGGTGCCGCCGGTCGCCTTGACCACGTACGCGGCGACGTCGGCGATCTGCTGGTCGGTCAGCTGGCCCTTGAACGACGGCATCGCGTTCTTCCCGAGCGTGACGCGCGCCGTCGCCTTGCGGTAGTCGGGCTTCGCCTGGTCGAGATTCGGTCCGACGGTGCCGGTGGCGTGGGCGTCGGCGAGGGTGTGGCAGCCGGTGCAGCCGCTCTTGAGGAAGAGCGCCTTGCCCGCGACCGGATCGCCCTTCAGCTTGAAGGCGGGGGTCGCCGGCTCGAGCGTCGGCGTCGGCAGCGAGCCGATGACCGTCTTCGGGGTCGCGTTCACGACGCCCTCGCTGCCGCAGCCGGCGAGCAGGGCGGCTCCGGCCAGGCCGACGGAGGCGATGAGGGCGACACGGCGCATCGGAGCGAGACTTTACTCAACCGGTCCGCCGGGGGGACGCGGCAACCTACACATGGGCCGCAGGGCTACCATTGCGGCATGAAGCGGAAATCGTACGGTCGGGACGCCGGGCTCTCGATCCGGATGCTCGCTACGAGCGCGCTGCTCGGCCTGCTCTACGTCGGCTTCGCGGTCGTGCTGTTCCAGGTGCTGAACGTCGGGCTCGCCCCGATGCTCGTGATCGTGATCGGGATCGCGGCCCTCCAGTACTACACGTCCGACAAGCTCGCGCTG
>DATKQO010000058.1:0-8565 GCA_035532715.1 Gaiellaceae bacterium
ATCGACCTCGGCTATGCGCCGCTCGAGCTGCCGGACGGGACGCAGCTGTCGGTCGTCGACGTCCCCGGCCACGAGCGGTTCGTGCGCACGATGGTCGCCGGCGCGACCGGCATCGACCTCTTCCTGCTCGTGATCGACGCGGCCGAGGGCGCGCGGCCGCAGACGCTCGAGCACCTTGCAATCCTGCGCCTGCTCGGGATAGAGCGCGGCGTCGTCGCGCTGACCAAGCGAGAGCTCGTCGATGATGAGACGCTCGAGCTCGCGCGCGCCGAGGCGGAGGAGCTCGTACCGGGCGCCCCCGTCGTCGCGGTGAGCGCGCGGACCGGCGCCGGGCTCGACGAGTTGCGCGCGGCTCTCGCTGAGGTCGCCGTCGAACGCAGTCGCGCCGAAGCGCCGACGCGGATGTACGTCGACCGTGTCTTCACGCTGCGCGGGATCGGCACGGTCGCGACGGGGACGCTCTGGTCGGGCTCGCTCGGAGAGGGCGACGAGCTCCGCACGGAGCCGGGGGGCCGCCCCGTGCGCGTGCGCAGCGTGCAGGTTCACGACCGGCCCGTCGCGCGCGCCGAGGCAGGACAGCGCGTCGCGGTAGCGCTGCCGGGCGTCGAACGGCACGAGCTCCGCCGCGGCGACGCGCTCGTCGCCCCCGGAGCGTTCCCGTCGAGCTACCGCCTCGACGTCGTGCTCGAGGAGCTCGCCGACATCCCGGCGCGGGTGCACGTGCACCACGGCACCGCCGACGTCGTCGCGCGCGTCGCGCGCGCGGGCGAGCGCTGGGCGCAGCTCCGGCTCGCGGAGCCCGTCGCCGCAGCGCGCGGCGACCGGGTCGTCCTGCGCGCAGGCTCGACCGTCGGCGGCGGACGCGTGATCGACCCCGCTCCGCCGCGTCACGCGAGCGCGCAACGGATGGAGCTCGTCGAGCGCGGCGAGATCGCGGCGACCGTGCACGAGCCCGTGCGCGCCGACACGCTGCGCCGCCTCGTCGACGGCGAGCTCGCCGGCGTGGAGACCGCAGACGGCTGGGCGTTCTCCTCCGCGTGGCTCGACGAGCTGCGCGCGGAGCTCGAGCGGCGAATCGCGGCGGCAGATCCGCTCGACCCCGGTGTCAGCCCGCCGTCCGAGCCGTGGGCGGCGGCGATCGTGCCGCTGCTCGGCCTCGAGCGGCGCGGCGCGAAGCTCTACCGGCCCGGCGCGACCGCCGAGCTCGGCGCGCGCGCCGAAGCCGCGGCGGCGCTCGAGGCGACCCTCGGGCTCGAGCCCGTCAAAGTCGAGGACGCGGTGCTCGCGCGCTTCCTCGAGGAGCAGGGACGCCTCATCCGGGTCGGCGACGGCCTTGCAGTGTCGACCGCCGCCTACGCTCAGGCGCGCGCCGCGCTCGTCGCGGAGTGCGAGGCTGCCGGCCGCATCACGCTCGCCCGTTTCCGCGACCTGATCGGCGCAGGCCGCAAGACGGCGCAGTTGCTCCTCGAGCGCTTCGACGCGGACGGTCTGACGCGCCGCACCGGCGACGAGCGCGTCCTCCGGCGGCGTGGGACGACCGTGCCATGAGCCGGGACGACGCCGCAGCGCGGAACGCCACGCCTGGGCAGCGACGGGCTGCCTGCGATCTAGACGGAGCCGAAGCCGCCGCCGCCGGGCGTCTCGATCCGGACGACGTCGCCCGCGCGTAGCTGCCTCGTCACCTTCGCCGGCTGCTCCTCGCCGTTGACGAGGGTTCGCCCCGGCGCGCCGTCCGCGCCGCCCGCCGCGCCGCGCGGGCCGTGGGCGCGCCGTTCCGCGAGCACCGAGAGGCGGCAGTCCTCGAGCACGCGCAGCTCGCGCACGACGCCGTCGCCGCCGCGGTGCGCTCCCGCGCCACCCGAGCCTTCGCGGAGCTCCCAGCGCTCGACGCGAAGCGGATACGCGAGCTCGAGCGCCTCGACCGGCGTCATCAACGTGTTCGACATCGCGACGTGTACGGCCGACGGGCCGTCCGCATCGGCGCACGCGCCCTGACCGCCGCCGATCGTCTCGTAGTACGTGAACGTGTCGTTGCCGAGCGCGACGTTGTTCATCGTCCCCTGTCCCTGTGCAAACTCGCCGAAGGCGCGGAAGACGACGTCGACGATGCGCGACGACGTCTCCGTGTTCCCGGCGACGACCGCCGCCGGCGCACGCGCGTTGACGAGGCAGCCCTCCGGCGCAGTGACGCTGACCGCCGCGAACGCGCCGCCGGACGCCGGCAGATCCGGCTCCGTCAGGCAGCGCACGACGAAGTAGCACGCTGAGCGCGTCACCGAGAGCGGGCAGTTGAGGTTGTACGAGTCCTGTCGATCGGTGCCTGCGAAGTCGATCGCGATCTCGTCGCCGCGCACCTCGACGGTCGCGCGAATGACGATCTCACCGTCGACGCCTTCGACGACGTCCTCCGCCGCGGAGCGGCCGTCCGGGAGCCGCGCGATCGCTGCGCGCACCATCCGCTCCGAGTACGCGTACAGCTCGTCCATCGCCGCAGCGACGCGTTCGCGGCCGCGCCGCGCGCACAGCTCGTCGATGCGCCGCTCGGCAAGGCGGTGCGCCGCCATCTGCGCGCGCAGGTCGCCGCGGCGCTCCTGTGGATTCCGCGCGTTGGCGACGAAGAGCGTGACGACTTCCTCGGTGAGGCGCACCGGCGGAATGACCAGTCCCTCCTGGTACAGCTCACGCGAGAACGCGGGCAGGCTCGCCGGCTCCATGCCGCCGACGTCGGCGTGGTGCGCGCGCGAGACCGCATAGCCGAGCGCGGTGCGCGAGACGAGCGTCACGTCCGGCAGGTGCGTCCCTCCAGTGAACGGGTCGTTCAGGATCGCGACCTCCCCCGGGGTCAGGCCCAAGGTCATGGCCGCAGCGACCGCGTCCGGCATGGCGCCGAGGTGGACGGGGATGTGCTCGGCCTGCGCGATCATCCGGCCGGCTTCGTCGAAGATCGCCGTCGAGCAGTCGCGCCGCTCCTTGATGTTCGCGGAGAACGCGGAACGGATGAGCACAGCGCCCATCTCGTCCGCGACCGCGCGGAGCGCGCTCCCGATCACCTGCAGCTCGACGTTCACCGCCGCAGCACCAGCGTCCCGTCGGCGTTCGTCTCGCCGTACCAGCCCGCCGGCACCCAGCACGTCGCGCCCGGCAGCTCCACGAGGGCCGGTCCCGCGACGGGACCGCGGGACGTGGCGGCGAAGGCGATGTCGGGGCCGGGCACGATCTCCGCCGTCCGAACCGCGACGAGCTCGATCTCGCGCGACTCGTCCGCGTAGCCGTACCGCTCCGCGTGCGCTCGGTGGAATGCGTGCGCGAGGTCGGGCTGGAGCGGAACGGTCAGCTCGAACGACTGGCCTCGGTAGCGCAGGTCGGCCTCGCCCTCGGCCGGCAGGTCGCCGGCTTCGAGGAGCGGACGTACGTACGAGACGACGCGGTCGCGCCGCTCGTCGCTCGCGACGAGGCCGAGCGCGGAGAGCACGCCGGCGGCCTCCGGGACGAGCACCGCCTCGATCCCGAGCTCCTCGGCGAGGGCGCAGGCGTGCAAGGGGCCCGCTCCTCCGAACGCGACGAGCGCAAAATCGCGCGGATCGTGCCCGCGCTCGACCGAGACGACGCGCAGCGCACGCAGCATCTCGGCATTCACGACGTCGATCGCCGCCTGCGGGTCGATCCCCGCGAACGCGCCCGCCGCCGCCGCGCGGTCGAGGAGGAGGCCGCCCGGCAGCTCCGCCGGCAGGCGCCCGAGCAGCAGGTTCGCGTCGGTGACCGTCGCACCGCCACCCGCGCCGTAGCACGCGGGCCCCGGATGCGCGCCCGCGCTCTCCGGGCCGACGCGGATCGCGCCGCCCGCGTCCCGCCGGACGAGCGAGCCGCCGCCGGCCCCGACCGTGTGCAGGTCGACGGTCGGAAGGCGAATCGGAAAGCCGCCGACGATGCGCTCGGCGACCCGTGCAGCGCGGCCGCCCGGCAGGAGGCAGACGTCGGTGGACGTCCCACCCATGTCGAAGGCGATCGCGTGCTCGAAGCCGGCGCGCCGGGCGATGAGCCCTGCGCCGACGACGCCTCCCGCCGGCCCCGAGACGAGGATCGTCGCGGGATGCGTGGCGGCCTCGTCGACCGATGCGACGCCGCCCGAGGAGAGCATCACGAGGGGCTCCGGGAGGCCGCCGGCGCGCGCCGCAGCCGCGAGCGCGCGCAGGTACCGCGCTGCAGCGGGAACGAGGTAGGCGTCGGCCGCAGTCGTCGACGCGCGCTCGTACTCGCGGAACTCCGGCGCGACCTCGTGCGACGCGACGACGTGCACACCAGGATGCCGCGCGCGCAGCTCGTTCGCAACGGCCGTCTCGTGCGTCGGATTCCGGAACGCGAAGAGAAGACAGACCGCAACGGCGTCCACGTCGCCGAGCTCCGGCAGCGTCGAGAGGTCGAGCGGCTCGAGCTCGCCGTCCGGGCCGAGCCGCCCACGAACGCCGTGGCAGCGTTCAAGCGGCACGAGCGGCTCGGGTTGCGGCTCGCAGAGGCGATAGAGGTGCGCACGCGTCTGCCGGCGGAGGTGCAGCAGGTGCGCGAAGCCCTCCGTGCCGACAAACGCCGTCCGGGCGCCACGCCGTTCGAGCAGCGCGTTCGTCGCCACCGTCGTGCCGTGCGCGAAGCGCTCCACGTCCGCCGCCCCGACCGCGCGCGCCGCCGCGAGCACCGATTCCTCCTGCCGCGCGGCGGTCGGCACCTTCGCCGTCCGCGCGACCCCACCGTCCAGCAGGACGGCGTCGGTGAACGTTCCGCCGACGTCGACGCCCAGGATCGCCACACGCGTACTCTGCATCGCCGTGACCATCCGCGCTTTCCTCTTCGACTTCGACGGCCTGATCGTCGACACCGAGACGGCCTCCCGCGCGGGCTGGCAGTGGCTCTACCGCGAGCACGGCCAGGAGCTCCCACCCGAGAAGTGGGCGCTGATGGTCGGCACGGTCGGCGGCTGGGATCCGTGGCGCCACCTCGAGGAGCTCGTCGGCGAGTCGCTCGAGCGGGAGGCGCTGAACGACCGCCGCTACGCCCACGAGCTGACGCTGATCGAGGCGGAAGGCCTGCGTCCGGGCATCTCCGAGTACTTCGCGGCTGTGGAGCGCCACGGGCTGAAGCGCGCGATCGTCTCGAGCGCGTCGCGCCGCTGGATCGACATGCATCTGAAACGGCTCGAGCGAGCGGTGGGCTGGGACGCGATCGTCACCGCCGACCACGACGCGCAGCGCGCCAAGCCGCGGCCGACGCTCTACCTCGAGGCGCTCGAGCTGCTCGGCGTCGGCGCGGACGAGGCCGTCGCGTTCGAGGACTCGCCGAACGGCGCGCAGGCGGCGAAGGCCGCCGGCGTCTACGTCGTCGGGATCCCGAACTCGGTGACGCGCGACCTGGGGCTCGCCGAGGCAGCCGACCTCGTGGTCGACTCGCTCGCCGATCTGCCGCCCGACGAGCTGCTCGCGCGCCTGGCGTAGTCAGCGCAGCAGGCGGACGCCGGCGGTCGCGAGCGCGCCCGCGACGACGACGACCCAGAGCGGCGCGCGCGCAAGCACGGCGAGCGCCCCGGCGCCGACGCCGGCGAGGCGTGCGTCGACAACGAGCGCGCGTCCGTGCGCGAACGCTTCGCTCACGACGAGCGCGGCGAGGATCGCCGGTCCGACCATCGCGAGCAGGCTTGCCAGCCGCGGCGGCAGCTGCCGGTCGGCCACGCCGACGGGACCGACCGCCTTGAGGGCAACCGTACCGACGCCGACCGCGATGACCGTCGCCCACGCTGCGCTCACGCGCGTCTCCAGCCCGCGACCACCGCTGCAGTTGCAGCGATGATCGGCACGCCCGGCGGGGTGAGCGGCGTGAGCACGGCGGCAATCGTCGCGCCGCCCGCGGCTGCGGCGACCGCGCGGCGGCTCCCGAGCTGCGTGACGAGGAGCGCGAGGAAGAGCGCTGCGAACGCGCCGTCGAGGCCGAACGCGGACGGGTCGCTGACGACGCCGCCGAGGAGCGCGCCGACGGCGGTGCCTCCGACCCACGCGAACCACAGACCGGCTCCGACGCCGAGCATGACGTGCCGGTCGAAGCGTGCCGTGCCGCCGCCTGCGAGCGCCCACGACTCGTCGACGACGAGCTGGGCCTCGGCGAGGCGCCGCGCGCGGCGGCCGCGAAACGCGTGCGCGACGGTGATGCCGATCGGCGCGTACCGCGTGTTCAGGAGAAGCGCCGCGACGACCGCGGCGACGATGCCCCCACCCGCGCCGAGCACCGACGCTGCCGCGACCTGCGAGGAGCCGGCGAACGTCGTCGCGGACATGACGATCGCCGCCGTCGCGCCGAAGTGGGACGCCCGGGCGAGAACCCCGAACGACGCGCCGAGCGCCAGCACCGCGGGCACGAGCGGCGCGCCGACGCGCAACCCCTTACGCATGCCGCTGCCGGTAGACACGTGCTTTCTGCCGGTTTCCGCAGACGCTCATCGCGCACCATTGCCGAGAGCGGTTGCGCGCGTTGTCGACGAACGCCCAGCGACAGGAGTCCGAGCGGCAGGCCTTCAGACGCTGCCAGCTGCCGTCGGCCATCGCTTCCGCGACGGCCGCGAGCACGCCGCCGAGCGCACCGCCGACGCCGCGTCCCCGCGGCTCGAGCTGGATCGTCCCACCCGCGAAGCGAACGGCGAGCCCGGCTCGGCGGCTCGCCGCGTCGAGCGTCGCCGCAGCGGCTGCCTCGTCGACGTCGATGCCGTTGTTCGCGCGCAGCAGGTCGCGGAGCGCCTCTCGCACCGCGCGCGCGTCGGTTGCGTCCGCTGCTCGCGCGCGGGCGCGCTCCCCCACGAGACGGTGAGCGGCGAGCCAGCGAACGAGCCCGCGCGCGTCGCGCAGCTCGTCGCGCCGCTGCTCGAGGTCGGCGGTGTTCACGAAGTCGCGGATCAGCTCCAGATCGGCCATCTCTTCTCCACTTGGCGAGCGACGTAACCAGTCAATAGCCTAGCAGGGGTTACTGGCCCCGAAGAAGAGAGCCACGTGAGCGACGACGCCGACGTCGCGGTCTTCTTCCCCGAGGACGACCGCTATCTGATCGAGCGCGAGCTGACCGTCACGCACTTCGAGGTCGACGCTCGCGACTCCGGCTAGGCTCCCTGCGGAGCGGCCGGGCCCGGTGGCCCAGCCGGTCTTCAAAACCGGTGAGGCGTCGTAACCCGGCGCTGGGTGGGTTCGACTCCCACGCCGCTCCGTACCGAATAACCCCTGCACATGGGCATTCTTGTCCGAGGGCCGCTCGCAGCAAGCGATCACGGAGACCCGTTGCCTTGGCGCGAGCGCGAGACGTCACGGGCGGACAAGCAGTCGCGCATCGGATCGCGCACTGGCCGGAATCGCCGCTCTCGAGTTGATGTGATCCGCACTCAGAGCTATCTGTGTCCAGGATGCGCGCCCCATCCAGAACTCGCGGAAATCGACCCGAGGGCATCCAACTCCGGCATGCACGAAGCTGCGAAAGTCGCGCCGCTCGTGCCTGCACCTGCGCGCCGACGTATCAGGCGCAAGTCTGGTCGCCGAGAGACGAAAAGCCGATCCGCAAGACGTTCAAGAACCTCGCCGCAGCCAAAGCGTGGCGGCAGGAGAGCCAGGTCGCCCTCCGCAAAGGCACTCTGCGCGCCGCCAGCCCGATGACGCTGAAGACGGCTGCATACGAGTGGCTCGACGCAGCCGAACGAGGCGTCATCCGCACCCGCTCGGGCGACGCCTACAAACCCTCAGCGCTGCGTTCGTATAGACAAGCGCTGCAAGGAACGGTGCTTCCCGAGCTTGGCCACCTTCGCCTCACAAGCGTTACTCGCAACAACATCCAGGACCTTGCCGACCGCCTAAGCGCTGAAGGCGCAGCTCCGAGCACCGTGCGCAACATGATTCTGCCTCTACGTGCGCTCTACCGGCGCGCCCTCACCCGCGGCGAAGTAGCAATCAACCCAACACTCAAGCTCACGCTCCCCGCCGTTCGGGGCCGCCGCGAACGCACCGCCCACCCCGACGAGGCCGACGCCCTCATCACAGCTGTCCCAGTGCAAGACCGCGCGCTCTGGGCAACCGCCTTCTACGCAGGCCTCCGTCGCGGCGAACTTCAGGCCCTCACCTGGAACGACATCGACCTCCGACAAGGCCTGATCCATGTCAACCACGCCTGGGACCGAAAGGCCGGCCTGATCGAGCCCAAAAGCAGGTCAGGCAAGCGCCGCGTCCCGATCACGAAAACACTGCGGCGATACCTCATCGCCCACCGCCTCCAACAAGGCAACGGCGGAGCCGGCTACGCATTCACAAATCAGCACGGAGACCCGTTCGACGCGTTCACCATCCACACCCGAGCCCGCAAAGCCTGGAAAACAGCCGACCTAACACCACTCACACTCCACGACTGCAGACACACCTACGCATCACTCTCAATCGCTGCCGGCGTCAACACCAAAGCGCTCAGCACCTACATGGGCCACTCCACCATCACCATCACCCTCGATCGGTACGGCCACCTCCTACCCGGCAACGAACAACAAGCCGCACACCTACT
>DATKQO010000059.1:0-5067 GCA_035532715.1 Gaiellaceae bacterium
GACCATCGGCGCGATCGCGAGGATCGGGATCGTCTGGCTCGCGACGAGATAGGGGAGGAAGCCTCGCTGCAGGAGCCGCGAGTGGACGAGGAGCACCCCGAGCGCGAACCCCACCACGGCGCCGATGCCGAAGCCGACGACCGACTCCTTCATCGTGAAGAGCGCCTTGTGGAAGAGAATCGTCGCGAGCGCCGGCTGGTTGACCTGCGCGGGCTCGCCGAACGCCTTCAGCACCGTCCACACATGCGGCATCGACGTCGAGTCGACCACGAACGGCCACGTCCAGCCTGCGGACGACCAGATCCAGCGGTAGAGCTCCCAGAGCCCGGCGAGCGCGAGCCCGAGACCGGCGATCGCGAGCACGCG
This sequence comes from Gaiellaceae bacterium, assembly GCA_035532715.1. Classification (GTDB taxonomy): domain Bacteria; phylum Actinomycetota; class Thermoleophilia; order Gaiellales; family Gaiellaceae; genus Palsa-739. The sequence goes on from DATKQO010000059.1 coordinate 367, forward strand.
CAGGACGGGGCGTCTGAGCGATGCGACGGTCACCGGTGTGTTCTTATCACGCGCCGCGACCGTTGTAGGATCGCCGTCAATGGCGCTCGATCCTGCACGCACGGTCGCGGAGCTGAAGGAGCTCCGCACGCTCACGGGTGACGAGAACGGCGCCCAGCGAGTCGCCTGGACGGACACGTGGGAGACCGCGCGCGGCTGGCTCCGCGACACGCTGGCGGGCACCGGCGCGACGGAGGAGGTCGACGAGGCAGGCAACCAGTGGTTCACGCTCCGCGGTGCGTCGGACGAGGCTCTTCTCATCGGAGGCCACATCGACTCGGTGCCGAACGGAGGCTGGCTCGACGGCTCCCTGAACGTGCTCGCGGGTGTGGAGGTGCTGCGGCGGATCGCCGCGGAGGGCACGCCTGCGCTCACCGTGCGGCTCGTGAACTGGGCCGACGAGGAGGGCGCGCGGTTCGGCCGCTCGCTCTTCGGGTCGTCGGCCGCGGCGGGCTCGATGGCCGATCAGGACGAGCTGCGGCAGCGCCACGACGCGAACGGCATCGCGCTGCCGGACGCGCTGCGCGAACACGGTGTCGACCTCGACCGCGCACTCGACGCGCGCACGCAACTCGCGAGCGCGGTCGCCTATCTCGAGCTGCACATCGAGCAGGGGCCCGTGCTCGAGTCGCTCGATCTCCCACTCGGCGTCGTGCTCGGCACGTTCGGCGTCGAACGTCACCAGATCACGTGGACGGGCCAGGCAGCGCATGCCGGCTCGACGCCGATGGACAAGCGCCGCGACGCTCTCGCCGGGGCGGCAAAGCTCGCCCTCGAGATTCGCCCGATCGCCGCGGAGGTCGGGGACGGCGCGGTATGCACGTCGGGCGGCGTCGTCTGCAAACCGGGGATCGTCACGTCGGTCGTGGAGACGGCGGAGCAGCTGCTCGACCAGCGGCATCTGAGCGCGGAATCGCTCGCGCGGCTCCTGTCGCTCGCCAAGGATGCGAGCGAGCGGTTCGCGCGCGAAGAGGACGTCGAGGTGTCGTGGAGCCGAATCTGGAACATCGAGCCGATCCCGTTCGACGGTGCGTTGATCGAGCTCGCCGACGAGGCGGTTCGCGAAGTCTGCGGCTCGTCGCATCGGTTGCCGAGCGGGCCGCTGCACGATGCAGCCGAGGTCGCCCGGGCCGGCGTGCCCACCGTGATGCTCTTCGTCCAGTCGCTGCGCGGCCTCTCGCACACGAGGCTCGAGGATACGAAGGAAGAGCATCTGGAGCTGTCGGTACAGGCACTCGACCGGCTGGCGGCGAAGACATTGGAGGCATACGCATGAGCGACACGGATCTGTTCGGCGAGGAGCACGTCCGCCGCTACATCGAGACCGGCGGTGAGGTCGGCTACACGTGGCGGGAGGGCTCGCCGACGCTCTTGCTGACCGTCACGGGCCGGAAGACCGGCAGGGAGTACACGACGCCGCTCATCTTCGGCCGCGACGGCGAGAATCTCGTGCTGGTCGCCTCGCAGGGCGGCCGTCCGCAGCACCCGGACTGGTATCTCAACCTCGTCGAGCATCCGGAGGTCGGGGTCCAGGTGAAAGCCGACGTCTTCCGCGCCCGCGCGCGCACCGCCGAGGGCGAGGAGCGAGAGCGACTCTGGCGGCAGATGAACGGGATCTGGCGCCATTACGACGAGTACCAGGCGAAGACGGAGCGCGTCATCCCCGTCGTCGTGCTCGAGCGGCTCTGAGCAAGCTCCTCAGCGGGCCCGGGGAGCCTGCCGGGATTGGGGCGCGCGCGACCGCCGGCGGCATCGGCGTGGGCGTGGCCGTGGGCTGGAACATTGCCTCGATCGGGGCGATCGCGACGCGGCTTTCGCACGCGTACGGCGTCGGGCTCGCGACGATAGGGCTCTTCACGACCGTGCAGTTCGTCGTGCACATGCTCATGCAGATCCCGGGTGGGCGAGCGGCCGACCGCTTCGGTGCCCGGAACACCGCGTTCGCCGGCTTCGCGTTCATCGCGCTCGGAAACGCGATCGCACTGCCCGTCGCGCATCCCGCGCTCGCCTTCCTCGGTCGCGCCGTGGTCGGGCTCGGAACCGGGTTCGGATTCGTCTCGGGCAGCGACTACATCCGCGCGCGCGGCGGTTCGCCGTTCGTCCAGGGCATCTACGGCGGGAGCTCGATCCTGTCGCCGGGAATCGCGCTCGCGCTCGTTCCCTTGCTCGCCGAGTGGGTCGGCTTCCGTGCGCCCTACCTCAGTGCGATCGTCGTCGTCGGCGTGTGCGCAGCCGTGCTCGCATTCGCGCCGGCGGCCGAGCGCACCATACGCCATGCCGGCGAGCGGCTCGAGGCGGGCTTCTTTCGCGACCGTCGCCTGTACCGGCTCGTCGCGATCCACGCGATGTCGTTCGGCTTCAGCGTGATCGTCGGCAACTGGATCGTGACGCTGCTCGAGCACCACGGCCGCTCGAAGGGAGTCGCGGCGGCTGCCGGCTCGCTCACGCTGCTGCTCGGCTTCTTCACGCGTGCCGGAGGAGGCTCGCTGCTGCGGCGTCGCGACGCGTCGCGCTGGATCGCCGCCAGCCTCGTGCTCGGCGGCGCCGGTGCGATCGCGCTCGCGTTTCCGCTGCCCGTCGCGGGCGACTTCGCTGCGGCCGCCGTCATCGGGCTCGCGACGGGGCTGCCCTTCGCGATGGCGTTCACGGGCGCCGCGCGCGCGCGGCCGGAGTCGCCGGGCGCTTCGATCGGCTTCGTCAACGCCTGGGCGTCGCTCGCGATCGTGGCCGGGACGCCGCTCGTCGGCCTGACGTTCTCGCTTCCCGGCGACGGCCGCATCGGCTTCGTCGCGCTCGGTGTGCTCGCAGCGCTCGCGGCGCTCGCCACACCACGCTGGAACCCCTAATTTGCAGGCGGTATGCTCGGAAACCCGACTCTGGAGGCTCGATGCTCAGCTTCGGCGTCACCGTTCTGCCCGATCCGCCGCACGACCGCTGGCTCGAGCTGATCCAGCTCGCTGAGAAGCACGGCTTCGAGTTCGCGTGGACGTATGACTCTCACGTGCTCTGGCAGGAATCGATCCCGCTGCTCGCGATGGCGGCGCGGGAGACGTCGAAGATCAAGCTCGGCCATTTCGTCACGAACCCGGGCACGCGCGAGCCTACGGTGCTCGCGAGCTCGTACGCGACGCTGCACGACCTCTCCGACGGACGCATGGTGATGGGCATCGGCCGCGGCGACTCCGCGGTGCGGTACATCGGGCTGCAGCCGGTGAGGGTCGCCGAGTTCGAGCGCAGCCTCACGATGATCCGCGATTTCATGAACGGTCGCGAGGTGCACTGGAACGAAAAGGACCTCCAGCTCAAGTGGGTGCGCGAGGAGCTGCCGCAGATCCCGATGTGGGTCGCGGGCTACGGGCCGAAGGCGCTCGCGGTCGCAGGACGCGTCGGCGACGGCGTGATCATCCAGCTCGCCGACCCGGAGATCATCACGTGGATCATGGACACCGCGAGGAGAGCGGCGGAGGAGGCCGGCCGCGACCCGTCACAGCTCAAGTGCATCGTGGGCGCGCCGAGCCACGTGACGGACGACCTTGCGGACGCGCGTGAGCAGGTGCGCTGGTTCCCCGCGATGGTCTCGAACCACGTGATGGACCTGATCGAGCGTTACGGCGCCGACGGCGATGCGGTTCCGAAGGCGCTCACCGACTACGTCCAGGCGCGGAAGTTCTACGACTACAACGAGCACTCGCGGGTCGGAGCGAAGCACGGCGAGTTCGTGACAGACGAGATCTGCGACCGCTTCTGCGTGCTCGGCAATCCGGCGCAGATCAAGGCGAAGCTGAAGGAGCTCGAGGCGGTCGGCGTCGACCAGCTCAACATCTACCTCATGACGCACGGCCAGGAAGAGACGCTGAAGGCGTACGGGGACGACGTCATTCCGCAGTTCGCCGGCGTGAGCGCAGAGGGCGGCAGCTAGGCTCGCAGGGTGGTGGATCTGCGGGCGCTGCTCGAGATGCGGCAGGCGTCGCCGCTCTCCTTTTCGATGGACGGGTCACGCCTGCTCGTCGCCTCCGACGTTCCCGGGACGAGCCAGCTGCACCTGATCGCGGTACGGGGCGGCGAGCTCGAGCAGCTGACGAGCTTCGACGACCCGGTGAGCGGCCACCTGCTCGACGACGGCCGGATCCTGCTCGAGATGGACCAGGACGGGAACGAGCGGACGCAGCTCTATCTGCTCGATGCGGTGCCGGGGGCGACGCCCGAGCCGCTCGTCGTCGACCCGCGCTACATCCACGCGTCGCCGCGCATCGGGCGCGGCGGCACACTGGTGGCGTATGCGACGAACCGCCGCAACGGCGTGGACTTCGACATCGTCGCGCGCGACCTCCGCACGGGGGAGGAGAAGTCGTTCGAGCTCGGCGGTTGGTGTGACGTTGCGGGGATCTCGCCCGACGGCCGCTGGATCGGGGCCGAGCGTCTCGGCGAGCGCAGCGGCGACTCGGATCTGTTCCTGCTCGATCCCGCGAGCGGCGAGGTCCACCATGCGACGCCGCACGAGGGAGAGGCCGAGTACGGCAGGCCTGCCTGGCTGCCGGACGGATCGGCGTTCTTCGCGCCGACGAACGCGGGGCACGACACGTTCGTGATCGGCCGTTACGACGTCGCGTCGCGTTCGTGGGACACGGTACTCGAGTCGCAGTGGGATCTCGATTGCGCTGC
>DATKQO010000060.1:0-12889 GCA_035532715.1 Gaiellaceae bacterium
GCGCTGATGGACCGGCTCGCGGAGCAATCTGCGCGCTATGTCGCCGGCAAGGTGCGTGCGGGAGCCGACGTCATCCAGCTTTTCGATTCGTGGGTCGGCGCGCTCTCGCCGGCCGACTACGAGGAGTTCGTGGAGCCCTACTCCGCACGCATTCTCGCCGCCGTCGACGTGCCCACGATCCACTTCGGCACCGGAGTGACCGAGGCGTTGCTGCCCCGAATGATCCGCGCCGGCGGCGACGTGATCGGAGTCGACTGGAGGCTCGCCCTCGACGTCGTGCCGGACGATCGGGCTGCCCAGGGCAACCTCGATCCCGCGGTCCTGCTCGGCCCGTGGGATCGAGTCGAGGCCGAAGCGAGGGACATCCTCGTGCGCGCGCACGCGCGCGGCAGCCACATCTTCAACCTCGGTCACGGCGTCCTGCCGCAGACCGACCCGGACGTGGTCACGCGTCTCACCGCGCTCGTCCAGGAACAGACGGTGGAGGCTCGTGTCTAGCGAGGCGGTCGTCCTGATGGCCTACGGCTCGCCCGAGCGGCTCGCCGACGTTCCGGCGTACTACGCGGACATCCGCGGCGGCCGACCGATCCCACCGGAGAACCTCGCCGACCTCGTCGAGCGCTATCGCCGGCTCGGCATCGAGGACTCCTCGCCGCTGAACGCGATCACCGAGCAGACGCGCGCCGCCCTCGAGCGGGAGCTCGGGCTCCCGGTCTACACCGGCATGAAGCACTGGCCTCCGCGGATCGCCGACGCGGCCGAATCGGCGATTGCGGGCGGAGCGCGCAGGATCGCCGGCCTCGTGCTCGCGCCGCACTACTCCGCGCTCTCGATCAAGGGCTACGGCGACCAGCTCGAGGAGGCGCTCGCCGGTCGGGCCGAACTCGTCTTCGTCGACAGCTGGCATACCGAGCAGGGCTTCATCGACCTGCTCGCGGGACGCGTACGTGGGGCGCAGGCGCACGTCGTCTTCTCCGCCCACTCGCTGCCGGCGCGGATCCTCGCGATGGGCGATCCCTACCAGGATCAGCTCCTCGAGACGTCGAGCCTCGTCGCGGAGGCTGCGGCTCTTCCCGGCGAGCAGTGGAGCTTCTCCTTCCAGAGCGAGTCGCCGACCGGCGAGCCGTGGCTCGGGCCGGACATCCTCGACCATCTGACCGCGCTGCACGAGAGCGGCGTCGAGGACGTGCTCGTCTGCCCCGTCGGATTCGTCTCCGACCACCTCGAGATCCGCTGGGACATCGACGTCGAGGCGTGGGGACGCGCCGCCGAGCTCGGCATGCGGCTCGACCGGATCGAGATGGCGAATGCCGACCCGGCGTTCGTGCGCACGCTCGCGGGCATCGTCCGGCGGGCACTCGGAGTACCGTCCTCCGTATGACTCCCGGGGCGATCACCGTCGAGCACGCCGCGCGCAGCTTCCGCGTCTACCCGCGCGAGAGCCGCGCCCTCAAGGATCTCGTCGTCGCGCGCGGGCGCGTCCGCGGTGCCGACGTCTGGGCCCTGCGCGACATCTCGTTCTCGGTCGAGCCCGGCAGCGCCGTGGGGCTCGTCGGGCGTAACGGCTCGGGCAAGACGACGCTGTTGCGCCTGCTGTCGGGGATCATCAAGCCGACGTCGGGCCGGGTCGCCGTCGGCGGCCGGATCGGCTCGCTGCTCGAGCTCGGCGCCGGCTTCCATCCCGACCTGACGGGCCGCGAGAACGTCTATCTGAACGGCTCGATCCACGGTCTCGGCCGCGCAGCGATTCGCGAGAAGCTCGATGAGATCGTCGCGTTCGCGGGACTCGAGGACTTCATCGACCTCCCGGTTCGCACCTACTCCTCGGGGATGTATATGCGACTCGGCTTCGCCATTGCCGCACACGTCGAGGCGGACGTGCTCCTCCTCGACGAGGTGTTCGCCGTCGGCGACGAGGCGTTCCAGCGCAAGTGCTTCGGCAAGATCTTCGAGTTCAAGCAGCGCGGCGGGACGATCGTGTTCGTCTCGCACGACGCAGTCGCGGTCGAGCGCCTCTGCGACCGGGCGGTGCTGCTGAAAGACGGAATCGTCGCGTTCAACGGGCCGACGCACGAAGCGATCATCGAGTATCGCCGCCTGCTCGCCGGTGAGCGCGAGCCCGAAGAGCGTGCCGCCGGCCTGAAGGAGTGGGGCGGAGACCTCGCGCGCGTCGAGCGCGCACGGCTGCTCGGCGCCGACGGCAGCGACCGCATGCAGCTCCTTGCCGGCGAGCCCTTCGCGATCGCGCTCGACGTGGTCGCGACGGAGGCGATCGGGCCGCCCCGGGTCGTCTGGGAGCTCCGCGACGATGCGGCGATCCTCGTCGCCTCCGGCGCGGTCTCGACCGAGGAGCTCGGCTGGCGCGACGCGACCCGCACGCTGCCGCTGCGGTTCGACACCGACCGCCCGCCGTTCGCCGACGGCCGGCTCCATCTCCGGGTCGATCTCATGAACGACGACGGGCAGACGCAGTACCACTCCCTCGACGATGCGCTCGTGTTCGTCGTCTACCCGTCGGACAACGCGCGCGGTCTGGTGCGGCTCGAGGGCCGCTGGTCGCGGGAGGATTCGGCGATCCCTGCAGAATTGGGGAGAGCATGAGCTCGCGCAGCTGCCCCGACTGGCCCGACCTGATGGAGCTCGCTCCAGAGCTCCAGTTCAAGCACTACACCGTCGCGGAGGCGCAGCTGCCCGCAGACGCCTTGATGCTCGTGAAGGACACCTCGCTCGCCGATGTCGCAATCTGCGCCGACCTCGACAAGAACGTCTTCTACGCTGCGCACACCGACGAGCGCGTGGCCGAGGCGCTTCGGCAGAGCCACTGGTACGAGATCCGCGAGTGGATCAGCGCCGGCAGGCCCGGCCACGGGCAGTACTAGTACACCGGTGTGAGCAGCGGCTCGCCGCGTTCGGCGGCGAGCAGGTTGTCGACGACGACGCGTGCCATCGCCGCCCGCGTCTCGACCGTGCCGCTGCCGATGTGCGGCGTGAGCACGACGTTCGGGAGCCGGAGCAACGCCTTCGGCACCGCGGGCTCGTGCACGAAGACGTCGAGGCCGGCGCTGATCCGGCCGGAGACGAGCTCGTCGACCAGTGCCGCCTCGTCGACGAGGCCGCCGCGCGCAGTGTTCACGAGGGTCGCGCCGTCGCGCAGCAGCGCGAGACGCTCGCGCGAGATGAGTCGCTCCGTCTCGGCGGTCAGCGGAGCGTGGATCGACACGATGTCGGATTCCTGCAGGAGATCGTCGAGCGTCCGGTGCTCGAGTCCGGGCTCGTCGAGGACGGTGCGCTGGTGATAGAGGATGCGCATGTCGAATCCCCGTGCGCGGCGTGCGAGGGCGCGCCCGATGCGCCCGAGGCCGACGATGCCGAGCGTCGAACCGGAGACGTCCCGCCCGAGGAACGGCGCCTGCGACCAGCGCGTCGCCCAGTCGCCGGAGCGCACGTGGCCGTCGCCCTCGACCAGGCGGCGTCGCGCCGCAAGGAGGAGCGCGAACGCGAGGTCGGCCGTCGCTGCGTCGAGCACGCCGGGCGTGTTCGTCACCGCCACGCCGCGGGCGCGGCACGCGGCAACGTCGATCTGGTCGTAGCCGACGCTGAAGTTCGCGACGAGCCGAAGCGCCGGCAGCTGCTCGAGCACCGCATCGTCGACGCGCTCGTTCGCGACGACGAGCGCCTCCACGTCCGGCCGCCGGGCGCCGAGCGCGCCGATCTCCACGTCGGCGAGCTCGTCCCATGCGGGGCCGGGCAGCCGAAGGGTCGAGAGCACTTTCATCGACACGGATAGTCTCTGATCATGACGACCGTTGTCGTTCCCTTTGCGGGGGTCGAGGGCAAGACGAGGCTGCACACCTCTCGCCGCGCGCGACGAGCGCTCTCGCTCGCGATGCTCGGGGACGTCGTCGCCGCGGCGACCGCCCTCGGGCACACGCGCGTCGTCACGGGGGACGCAGAGGCCGGGGGCATCGCCGCCGAGCTCGGCGCGTCCCCGGTCGACGACGCAGGCGGCGGCCAGGGCGCTGCGGTCGCGGCCGCGCTCGCCGGGCTCGAGCCGGGGCCGATCCTCGTCGTCAACGCCGACGTCCCCTGTGTCGTTCCCGACGATCTGCGTGCCCTGCTCGCGGCGACCCCCGCCGGCGGGGTCGCGCTCGTCGAGGCGCTCGACGGCACGACGAACGCGCTGAGCCTGCCCGCGCCGGAGGTGTTCGCGCCGCTCTATGGACGCAACAGCGCCGCACGGTTCCGCGCACATGTCGAGGCGCTCGGGCTCTCGGCCGTCGCGGTGGCCGTGCCGAATCTCGCCGACGACGTCGACACCCTCGAGGATCTCGGTCGCCTTCAGCACCGTTGCGGCCCGCGTACTCAGGCCTGTCTCGCCTCGCTGCCGGCGGAGAGCGCGGAGTGAAGCTCGCCGTCCTCTCCGGCGGCGTGGGCGGCGCGCGCTTCGTGCGCGGGATCGTCGATGTCGTCGAACCTCGCGACGTGACGATCGTCGGCAACGTCGGCGACGACGTCGAGGTGCTGGGCATGCACGTGTCGCCGGATCTCGACTCGGTCGTCTATGCGCTTGCCGGCGTGAACGACGAGGCGCGCGGCTGGGGCCGTGCCGGCGAAACGTGGAATGCGCTCGAGACGGTCTCCTCGCTCGGCGGGGAGGACTGGTTCCGCCTCGGCGACCTCGATCTCGGGCTTCACCTCGTGCGGACGCAGGCGCTCCGCGCCGGCGCGCCGCTGTCGGAGGCGACCGCACGGATCGCGGTCGCCCTCGGCGTCGCGACGCGGCTGTTGCCCGCGACGGACGACCGGCTGCGCACGTGGATCGGCACGGCCGCCGGAGAGTTCCCCTTCCAGGAGTGGTTCGTCGCGCGCGGGCACCGCGACGAGGCCGAGCACATTCGCTTCGAGGGCGCCGAGTCGGCTTCCGCTGCGCCCGGCGTCGTCGAGGCCATCGACACGGCCGACCTCCTGCTCGTCGCACCGAGCAACCCGTACGTCTCGATCCATCCGATTCTCGCCGTCGGCGCCGTGCGCGACGCCCTGCTCCGGCGTCGTGTCCCCTGTGTCGCGGTCAGCCCGCTGATCGGAGGCCGCGCAGTGAAGGGCCCGGCCGACCGGATGCTGCTCGGTCTCGCGGGTGGAACGTCGCCGCGCCATGTTGCAGGGTGCTACGCGGGGCTGATCGACGCGATCGTCGTGGACGAGGCCGACGCCGACGATCTCGACGGGCTCGGCGACGTGCGCCCCATCGTCACGCGCACCCTCATGTCGGACGCCGGCGCGCGGCGCCGGCTCGCGGAGGCGGCGCTCGGGGTGGTGCCCGCGTGAGGATCGCCGTCGTCGGCGGTACGGGCGACTTCGGTCTCGCGCTCGCGCGCCGTCTCGTCGCGGCGGGCGAAAGCGTCGTGATCGGATCGCGCGACGCGGAGCGCGCACGCGAGAAGGCGGCCGAGGTGGGCGCCGAGGGCGCCGCGAATGAGGACGCCGTGCGGGATGCCAACCTCGTCGTGCTCGCCGTGAAGGCGGACGCGGCCCTTCCGACCGCGGAGGCGCTCGCCGGCGCGATCGGCGAGACGCCGCTCCTGAGCGTCGCGAGCGAGCTGCGCTTCACCAAGCAGGGCGTGTTCCCGACCGAGGACGGGCGGTCGATCGCCGAGCGCACGCAGGCGCTGCTGCGCGGGCCGGTCGCCGCCGGCCTGCACTCGCTCGCGGCCGCGTCGCTCGCGCACGGGAACGCCGAAGGCGACGCACTCGTGTGCGGCGACGACGAACGTGCGAAGGAGCTCGCGCTCGAGCTCGCGTCGAAGGTGGTGGCCGGACGCGCATTCGACGCCGGGCCGCTCGCGAGCGCGCGCGCGCTCGAGGGGATGACCGCGGTGATCGTCAACCTGAACCGCCGCTACAAGGGTCACGCCGGGGTCGGCATCGTCGGACTGCCGTGAGCGGCTACTCCGTCTTCCCGGTTACGGGGATACCGGAGCTGCGTGAGGGTGACGATCTCGCCGAGGCGATTCTCTCCCGCGTCGAGCTCGAAGACCGCGACATCGTCGTCGTCGCGCAGAAGGCGGTCTCGAAGGTCGAGGGACGTGTCGTGCGGCTCGACGACCTCGAGCCTTCGGCGCAGGCGGTCGAGATCGCAGGCGACGAGGAGGACCCCCGGCGGATCGAGGCGATCCTCCGCGAGGCGAAGAGCATCGTCCGCATCCGGCCCCCGCTCGTGATCTGCGAGACCCGCAACGGCTTCATCTGCGCCTCGGCCGGAGTCGACGCGTCGAACACCACCGACTTCGGAACGCTGATCCTGCTTCCACTCGATCCGGACGCCTCCGCGGCCGCGCTTCGCGAGGAGCTGCGCATGCGCAGCGGCCGCGAGGTCGGCGTGATCGTTACCGACTCGTTCGGCCGGCCGTGGCGGCAGGGCACCACCGACGTCGCGATCGGCGCGGCGGGAGTCGAGGTGCTGCAGGACCTGAAGGGTCAGCGCGATCCCGTCGGGCACACGCTGCGCTCGACCGTGATCGCCGTCGCGGACGAGATAGCCGGCGCCGCACAGCTCGTCACCGGGAAGCTCGGGCGCGTTCCCGTCACGATCGTGCGTGGCCTCGACTTGCCCGGGGACGGGAACGCGGCCGAGATTCCCGTTCCCGCCGAGCGCGATCTCTTCCGCTAGGGTCGCGCGCGATGGCGGACGACGCGATCGCAACGGCGAACGAGCTCCTGCGCGAGAAGGGCTACGCGGAGCGCGACCTCGCCGTGCACCCGGGCCCACGCGACCGTGCGCTCCTGAAGGGGAACAAGATCATCAGCCCGTTCTCCGACGACGCCGCGCTCGTGCTGCGCGTCGTGCGCGAGCTCGTGCCGTCGGACGCAGAGCTCGGCAACCGCCTCCTGCGGCCTGCCGACCTGCGTGCCGGGCTCGAACGCTAGCGCGCCCGCTCGAAGACGACGAAGAGCGCGAGGTGCTCGTAGGCCGTGAAGCGGTGGTCGGCGCCCGCCTCGACGAAGACGGCGTCGCCTTCCTTCACCGGCACGGGCGTCCCCTCGACTTCCAGCACGCCGCTACCTTCGAGCACGAGGTACACCTCGTCGTCTGCGTGCGGCTGCTGGCGGTCAGCCTCAGGTGCGACGAGCACGTACACGCCGAGCTCGAGGCCGGGCGAGTCGTGGACGATCTCGTAGCCGCCGCCCGCGGCGCGAAGCTTCTCGACGACGGATTTGACGCCGAAGGAGTGCACGGCTTGGACGCTACCGCGAACGGTAGGCTCGGCGTCGTGAGTGAGCGCGCCCGGCCGCTGCGGCGCGGCGATCTCGACCCGGATCCGCTCCGGCAGCTGCGCGCCTGGTTCGAGGAGGCGGGACCGCTCCTGCGCGCGCCCGAGGCGGCCGCGCTCGCGACGGCGACGGCGGACGGCGCCCCGTCCGTGCGCATGGTGCTCGTCCAGCGCTTCGACGAGCGCGGGCTCGTCTTTCATACCCACGCGGGCAGCCGCAAGGGCGAAGAGCTGGCGGCGAACCCGCGCGCCGCGCTCCTCTACCACTGGGATCCGCTCGGGCGCCAGGTGCGGATCGAGGGACGGGTCGAGCCTGTCCCCGACACCGAGACCGACGCGTACTTCGCGACCCGGCCGCGCGGCGCGCAGATCGGCGCGCACGCGTCCCGCCAGAGCGCGCCGGTCGAAGGCCGCGCCGAGCTCGAGCGCCGCGTCGCCGAGCTCGAGGCGGCCTACGAGGGCCGCGACGTGCCGCGACCGGACTGGTGGCGCGGCTACCGGCTCGTTCCCGAGGCGTGGGAGTTCTGGCAGCACCGCGAGAGCCGGCTGCACGACCGCTTCCGCTACCGGCCCGCCGCGGGCGGCTGGGCGGTCGAGCGGCTCGCCCCTTAGCCCCGCCGCTGCTCGAGGCTCCGGCCGAGCGCGGCGAGCCGGTCGTCCCAGCGGGCGCCGACCTCGACCATCCACGCGACCGCTTCCTCGAGCGGGCCGGGCGTCACCTCGTAGCGCGTCTCCCTGCCGGTGCGCGTCGCGTGCAGGAGGCCCGCGGCGGCGAGCGCGGCGAGCTGTTTCGCGACCGCCTGCCGGGTCACGGGGAGATCCGCGGCGAGCTCGGTCGCGGTCGCGCTGCCGCGCTCGGCCACCGTCTCGACGAGCGAGCGCCGGCCGGGGTCGCCGAGTGCCGCGAAGAGCTCGTCTAGGCGACGAGCGTCCACGCCAGGGCGCGCAGCTCGAGCGCAGGCCCGAAGTCCGGCGAGGTCTCGACGACCCGCACGCGCGTGCCGTCGTCGACCTCCTCCAGCTCCAGCACGACCGCACCGCCGCCGTCGTCCCAGTCGAGGACGAGCCGCTCGGCCTCGCGCGCCTCGCGCACGGTGGCGCGCCGTTCCTCGCCATCGCCCCAACGGAAGGTGCCGGCACCGCCGGGGCGGAGATCGAGCTCGGCCTCGGTCGCGAACCATTCCTCGAGCCGCTCGGGCTCGGTCAGCGCCTCCCACAGCTCCGCGGGCGACTCGGGGAACACGATCTCGCGCTCGACCTGCACGGCGTCTCCTTTCCGATGTGCAACCAATCAGTTGCGTATAGTATGCGCAACCGTTGAGTTGCACGTTACCGGAGAAGGGAGCCGCTATGCAGCAGCTCGTGCCGATGGTCGTCGAGTCCGACGGCCGTTTCGAGCGCTCGTTCGACATCTTCTCGCGCCTGCTGCGCGAGCGGATCGTCTTCCTCGGCAGCGAGGTCGAGGACTCCTCCGCGAATCTCGTCGTGGCGCAGCTCCTCCACCTCGAGGCCGAGGATCCCGACGCTGACATCTCGCTCTACGTCAACTCGCCCGGCGGCAGCGCCTATGCCGGTTTCGCGATTTACGACGCGATGCAGTTCGTGAGGCCGGACGTGCAGACGTTCTGCGTCGGCATGGCGATGTCTGCGGGCGCGCTCATCCTCGCGGGCGGCGCTCCGGGCAAGCGGTATGTGCTCCCGAACTCGAAGGTGATGATCCACCAAGGCTCCGGTGGCTTCCGCGGCTCGCCCTCGGACATCCAGATCGCGGCCAAGGAGATCCTCTCGCTCACGCGACGCTACGCGGAGATCCTCGCCGCCCACACCGGGCGCGACGTCGAAGACGTCGTACGCGACATCGACCGCGACAACTTCCTCGCTCCCGAGGAGGCGGTCGCGTACGGGCTCGCCGACGTCGTGCTCTCGTCGCGGGAGGCCCTGCCGCGGACTTAGTACGCTTGTTTGGTGGCCGTCGCCGCGAATCTTCGTGCCGAGTTGCTCCGGGTGATCCCGGACGAGCAGCGCGTGAACGACGGCGACTCCGCACTCGACCAGCACGCCGCCGATCTGTCGTACCACCCGCCGCACCGGCCGGACGTCGTCGTCTATCCGGAGTCGGCAGCCGAGGTCGCTGCGGTGCTCGCGTATGCGAACGGCGCCGGCGTCGCCGTCGTCCCCTTCGGTGCGGGCACGAGCCTCGAAGGCCACGTCATCCCGTTGCACGGCGGGATCAGCCTCGACCTGACGCGCATGAACGCGATCGTCGCGCTCCGGCCGGAGGATCTCACCGCCACCGTCCAGCCCGGCGTCACCCGCTCGCAGCTCGAGGCGGCGGCGGGGCCGCACGGTCTCTTCTTCCCCGTCGATCCCGGCGCCGACGCGACGCTCGGCGGCATGGCGGCGACGAACGCGAGCGGCACGACGACCGTGCGCTACGGCGGCATGCGCGCGCACGTGCTCGCGCTCGAGATCGTACTCGCGGACGGGCGCATCGTTCGTACCGGTACGCGCGCGGCGAAGACGTCGGCGGGCTACAACCTCGCGAACCTCTTCATCGGTTCGGAGGGGACGCTCGGCGTGATCACCGAGCTCACGCTTCGCCTCCATCCGATTCCGGAGCACATCGTCGTCTCTCGTGCGGCGTTCCCGTCCGTCGAGGCTGCGTGCAGCGCCGCCGCGGCGATCATCGGCGCCGGCGTGCCGGTCAGCCGCTGTGAGCTTCTCGACGCGACGACGATAACCGCGCTGAACGCGTTCAGCGGCACGTCGTTTCCCGAATCGCCGTATCTCTTCATCGAGTTCGGCGGCACCGAGGCCGGCGTCGCGGGCGACCTCGAGACGACGCGCGAGCTCGCGACCGACGAAGGCGCGACGGCGTTCGAGTCGGAGAGCGATCCGACGGCGCGCGCGCGGATGTGGAGCGCGCGTCACAACGCGTTGATGGCGTCGCTCGCGCTCGCGCCGTCGGGCTCCAGGGCGATGACGACCGACGTCGCGGTCCCCGTCTCCGAGCTCGCCGGGGCGATCGAGTACGCACGCAGGGCGCTCGACGAGTCCGGCCTGCGCGGCGGGATCGTCGGTCACGTCGGCGACGGGAACTTCCACGTCGCGTTCCTGCTCGATCCCGATGACACCGCGTCGATCGAGCGCGCTGCGGGGCTGAACACGAGCGTCGTCGAGGACGCGCTCGCGCGTGGGGGCACGTGCACCGGCGAGCACGGCATCGGGTTCGGCAAGCTCGCCTACCTCGAGCGCGAGCACGGCGACACCATCCCGTTGATGCGCGGGATCAAGCAGCTGTTCGACCCGAACGGGATCATGAATCCCGGCAAGGTCGTTCCCCCCGAGCGTTAGGCGACCGCGCGGCGGGCGAGCACGTCCTCGAGCATGTCGTAGCCGCGCGCGATCAGGAGACGCTTCTCCTCCTCGCTCCACGGCTTCGGCTTGCGCAGCCCGGTCTCGAGGGAGATCTCGCCCGCCGTCCCCTGCACGGCGAGCCGGGGGATCAGCCGGTCGCCGAGAAACGGGAACTGGGCAGCGGCGAAGCGCGCGCCGACCGCGCGCGCGACCCGGTCGCCCCGGCGACCGCCTTCGCGACGCACGATCGCGTCGACGTCGTCCCGCAGCGCCGCGAGCGCAGCGAGCGCCTCGTCCTTCTCGCGGGCGGTGCGCTCCTCGAGCAGCGTGTTCTGCTGCACGGCGACGCGCATCAAGCGCACGATCATGTCCCCCCAGTGCGCCGGCTCGCCGCGCGCGTCACGCTGCTCCGCCTCGCGGAGCTCGGCGACGAGCGCGCGAATCGGTGGAAGCTTGGGGAACCGCTCGAGCCTCCGCCGCAGCGTCGCGAGCCACTCGGTGCCGAGGCGGGGATACTGCGGCAGGTAGCGGAAGCTGACGATCAGCTCGATGCCGGGCTGGTCGTAGGCGTGGCCGAGCGGGAAGTTGCGCACCCACGCGCCGTCGGTTGCGATGCGGTCGTCGACCTGTCGCGGGAGGACGAGCGCGCTCACGGCCGCGGACGCAAGCACCGCCTGTGCCATGACCTCGGGGGGCGTCGAGCGCGAGGAGTACGAAAGCTCGTACGCGTGCGCGCCGCCGCCGGGCACGTCCGCGCTCACATCCGTTGCGAAGACGACGACTTCGACCGGCGCGTCCGCGAGCTCGCGCGCGATCTCCGTGATGTCGCCGAGCCATTCCGCGATGGTCGCCGGCAGGCGGTAGTCGTGCGAGCCGAGCAGGGGCAACCGCCAGAGCGAGTGCGGCCGGAAGGTGTCCTCCGGCTGGAGGCGCAGCATGAAGTCCTCCAGGTCGTCGAGCCGGTCGAGCGCGGCCATGACGCCCGTGACCGCTCCCGACGACGTGCCGTAGATCCAGCCGATCCGCGGCCAGAGCTCGGTCTCGCGCAGCCGCTTGAGGAAGCCCAGCTCCAGGAGGAGCCCGTTGACGGCTCCGCCGGAGAGGACGACCGCGACGTCGCGTTCCACGCGGGCCGCTACGACGCGGCGCCCTCGTAGGCGATGCTGCCCTCGAGTGCCTCGTCGATCCGGCGCAGGGTCTCGGCGTCGAGCTCGATGCCCGAGGCGGCGGCGTTGTCGGCGACCTGCTCCGGGCGCGACGCCCCGACGATCGCCGAGGCGATGTTCGGCTCGCGCAGCACCCAGGCGAGGGCGAGCTGCGCCGTCGTGATCCCGAGGCCGTCTGCGATCGGCTGCAGGCGCTGCACGCGCTCGAGCAGCGTGTCCTCCCGGAAGCTGTCCATCCAGGTGCCCATGTCCTCGGACGTCATGCGGCTGCCCTCGGGCGGAGGCTGTCCCGGCTTGTACTTCCCTGTGAGGACGCCTTGCGCGAGCGGCGACCACACGATCTGGGAGACCCCGTTCGCCGCGCAGAGCGGGATCACGTCACGCTCGGGGCCGCGCCACAGCATCGAATACTGCGGCTGGCTCGAGACGAACTTCTCGACGTTCGGCAGGTCGAGCGCCTCCTGGATCTTCTCGGGCGGCCACTCGCTGAAGCCGAGGTAGCGCGCCTTCCCCTGCCGGACGACCTCGCTGAGCGCCTCCATCGTCTCCTCGAGCGGCGTGTCCCAGTCGTAGCGGTGGCACTGGTAGAGATCGACGTGGTCGGTGCGCAGACGTGCAAGCGACGCGTCGATCTGCTTGAAGACCTGCTCCCGCGACAGGCCGCGGTCGGTGTCGGACATCGCACCGAAGAGCTTCGTCGCGAGAATGTACGAGTCACGGGGCCGGTCCTGCAGCACCTCGCCGAGGAACTCCTCCGCGCGGCCACGGGCATAGACGTTCGCCGTGTCGATGAAGTTGATGCCGACCTCGAACGCCTTCGCGACGCAGGCCTCCGCCCGCTCGCGCTCGACGCCGCCGCCGTAGGTCAGCCAGGAACCGAGGCTGATCTCGGAGACCTCGAGGTCGCTTGAGCCGAGCCGTCTGTAGCGCATGTCAGTCACGCTACTCCCATGCACGGAGACCAGGTCGAAGAAACCGTCGAGCTCGCCGGGCGCCGGCTGACCCTCGTGCGGCCGCGAAGCGCCGACGAGCTGATCGACGAGGACGCGTTCGCCGACGACGAGTTCCTGCCCTACTGGGCGGAGCTCTGGCCGAGCG
>DATKQO010000061.1:0-6110 GCA_035532715.1 Gaiellaceae bacterium
ACGATCACGATCGACGTCGCGACGACCGCGATCAGGAACGCGGTGCCCACGGTGGCCGTGATCATCCCCGGATAGATCCCTCCGCCGAGCATCGTCGAGAGCTCCTTGGGAAGCGTGTACTTGTCGAGCAGCGCGTAGCCCCAGACGCTGAACACGACGTGGGCGACCACGAGGTCGACGCATGCGTGCCCGTTCCAGCGATGCCAGACGGTGAGCCGGTCGAAGCCGACGAACCGCTCGAGCGCAGGGATCCGCGCGAGCAACACGACCTGGATGAGCGCGAGGTATGCGCTCAGGAGCCCTGTGAGCCGGGCGACGCTCGTGAGCACGTCGCCGCTGCTCTTTGTGGTGACGTTGCCGCCGTGCACCCAGAGCCAGACGATGACCGCGGTGTTGCCGAGGACGATGGTCCAGACGGCGGCGAGGCCGAGAACACGGCGCGCCTCGCGGCCGCGGAGGCTTCCCGCGGGCACGACAATGGGATCTATGTGGTCGAGCGCCGCCATCGTCCTCCTCGTATGTGACCAGGGCTGCCTGAGGATCGCCTAAGAGTAGAAGAGGCGTTACGGGCGATTTACCTGCGGATCTCTTAGCTCCTTCTCACGTCAAACGGCACACTGTGCCTCGATGCTCGTGCTGGTGGCCGACGACGACCGCGCAGTCCGCGAGTCCCTGGAGCGGGCGCTCCAGCTCGCGGGCTACGAGGTGGAGCTCGCCTCGGACGGCGATTCCGCGCTCGGAGCGATCGAGCGACGGACGCCGGACGCCGTCGTGCTCGACGTGATGATGCCCGGCTACGACGGGCTGGACGTCACCCGGAGGCTCCGGCGGGAGGGCAACCGCGTGCCGATCCTGCTCCTGACGGCGAGGGACGCCGTCGGAGACCGGGTGGAAGGGCTCGACGCCGGTGCCGACGACTACCTGCCGAAGCCGTTCGCGCTCGACGAGCTGCTCGCGCGGCTCCGCGCACTCCTGCGGCGCGCGCTCGACCAGGAGCCGCCGGACGTGCTCCGCTTCGCCGATCTCTCGTTCGACCTCGGTTCGCTCGACGCACGCCGCGGCGGCCGCCGGTTCGAGCTGACGACGACCGAGGCGAATCTGCTCGAGCTCTTCATGCGGAATCCGCGCCAGGTTCTGCCGCGGTCCCTCATCTACGAGCGGGTGTGGGGTTACGACTTCAGCCATTCGTCGAACGCGCTGGACGTGTACGTCGGCTATCTCCGTCGCAAGACGGAGGGCGACGACGATCCGCGCTTGATCCACACCGTCCGCGGCACGGGCTACGTGCTGCGCGAGCCGTGACGTTCCGCCTGCGACTCGCACTCGCCGCTGCGCTCGCCGTGGCGACGACGGTGGCGATCGCTGCAGGCGTCGTCTACGTCGTCATGCGCAACCAGCTGCGCACCGGCGCCGACCAGCAGCTGCTCCAGCAATACCAGCAGGTGGAGCACACCGACTATCTCCGCCATGCGTTCGGTTTCGGCCCGGATGGGTCCAACACGCCGCCGCAGAGTCCGAGCGTGATCGCGCCGTACCTCCAGGTGGTGCTGAGCAACGGCGAGAGACACCTGGCGCTCGGCGAGATCTACAAGGTTCCGGTGGACAAGGCGACCCTCGCCGTCGCGCGCGGCAACGGCGCGAGATTCTTCACCGGCGCCATGGTCGGCGGCAGGCCGGCGCGGATCTTCACCGTCGGAACCCAGGTCGTCTACAACGGAGCCCTGCAGTCCGCCGCGCTGCAGTTCGTTCGCCCCACCGACGACATCGCGCACACCCTCAACCGCCTTCGCCTCATCCTGCTTCTCATCGTCGCCGGAGGGCTTGCGGTCGGCGCCGCCGCCGGCGCGCTCGTATCGCGCGCCGCTCTCGTCCCGGTGCGACGGCTGACGGGCGCGACGGAACGGATCGCGCGCACCGGCGAGCCGAGCGAGCGCGTGCCGGTCACCGGCCGCGACGAGCTGTCGCGGCTCGGCACCTCGTTCAACACGATGCTCGCGGCGCTCGAGGAGTCGATCGAGACGCAGAAGCGCTTCGTCGCCGACGCGTCGCACGAGCTGCGCACTCCGCTGACGAGCCTGCAGACGAACATCGAGGTGCTGAAGCAGCAGGAGCGGCTCGATCCCGAGGGGCGGCGGCGGCTCTACGCCGACCTCGAACGCGAGACGCACGAGATGCGCGACCTGATCGCCGGTCTGCTCGAGCTCGCGCGCGACGGCTCGCAGCTCGAGCGGACGGAGGTTCACGTCGACGAGCTCGTCGAGAACGCCGTCACCCGCGCACGCTCGCGCTATCCGCGGCTCACGTGGGCGACCCGTCTCGAGCCGACCGCGATCGAGGGGTATCCCGACCGGCTCGAGCGTGCGATCTGGAACCTGCTGGAGAATGCCGGCAAGTGGAGCCGCGAGGGCTCGTCGGTCGACGTGATCCTCGAGCATGCCGAGCTGCGCGTGCGCGACCACGGCCCGGGCATCGCGCCCGAGGACCGCGAGCGCGTCTTCGACCGTTTCTACCGCGCCACGGCCGCCCGCTCGCTGCCGGGCTCGGGGCTCGGGCTCGCGATCGTGCGCGAGGTGGCCGAGGCGCACGGCGGCGCCGTCAGCGCCGAGGAGGCTCCCGGCGGCGGAGCGCTCCTGCGCCTGCGGCTCCATCCGAACGAGCCCTTTACAGAGTCTTAGGCCGGCCTCATCTGCGCATGGTTCACTGCGTGAGCTGCATCGTTCCCTCCCTGAGAACAACCGGCCTTCTCCTTCCGGTCTGGTGCCTCCCTCGCCCTGGGGGAGGCACCGGGCCAGCCGGTGCCGGTACTAGCGGCGGCGGCGGCGGAAGAGACCGCCGCGCTCGGCGGGCTCGGGCTCGACGCCGTTCTCTGCCGCGGAGAGCTCCCACGGATCGACCTCGGCGGCCTCGGCGCGCGCGGCGACGACCGTGAGGGCTTCCGGCTCGGTGTCCTCGTCGGGCTCGACGGCGGGCCCCCAGCCCGGCGCGGGCGCCTCGACGTAGGGCGCAGGCTCGCCCTCGGGCACGGGCGGCAGGAACGCGGTCGCAGGCGGCACGAAGCGGCCGCGGGAGGCGAGCCACTCCGAGAGCGCCACGATCACGAACGCGCCGGCCATGAGCGCGACGATCACGGCCGGGCGGAGATGCGCCACACCGGCGATCACGGCGACGGCGACGATGAGAGCCGCCTCGGCCGCGAGACGGACCACCGCGACGGGAATCTCCCCGCGCGGCACCTCGTACCGCTCGACGGTCCAGGCCGGTTCCGGCGGGCCGCCGCCGAGGCCGAGCGCGCGCAGTGCGCGCAGGTCGCTGCGGAGGGCGTCCGCGTCGCGCCGGAACACCTCGACCGTCTCGAGCGCGCGCAGCGACGCGTCGAGCTGCGCGGCGTGACGGTAGAACGAGTCGAACGCGGCGCGCACCGCCTCCTGCTCATAGCCCTGGTCCGCGACCGGTAGATCCTCGATCCGCGGCAGCGGCCCGGACGGCGAGTCCGGAGATGGCCAGGAGTCGTTCGTCATGGGCTCACCCAAGAGTTCACCACAGCGGCGGTGGTTCCTGGCGGAAATCGTCGAAAGGGGGCCACGACCGGCCTGATCATCCCCCCGCCGGCCGAAACGACACCTGGGCCTCTAGCCGCGGCGGAGCAGCATGAGCGAGCGATCCTGCAGGATGACGCCGCCCCGTCCGGCGACCACGCCCTCCGGCGGGCCTTCGCCGGTCGCGAGCTCGACGGCCCAGCTCGCGCCGAAGCGCCGCGTGGGAAGGACGAAGCTCACCGGCTCGAAGTGCGCATTGAACAGAAGCAGGAACGAGTCGTCCACGATCTCCTCACCCGTCGGCGTCCGCGACGGGATCTCCTCTCCGTTCAGGAATACACCGAGTGTCCTGGCGTCCTCTCGCCGCCAGTCCCTCTGCGTCATCCGCCGCCCGTCGGGCCGGAACCACCAGACGTCGGGCAGCCCGGAGTCGCGCGTCTCGCGGCCGGTGAGGAACGCCGAGCGACGGAACACCGGATGCTCACGCCGCAACTGGATCAGCCGGCGCGTGAACGCGAGGAGCTCGGCGTCCGCGCTCGCCCAGTCGTACCACGAGAGCTCGTTGTCCTGACACCAGCCGTTGTTGTTGCCGTGCTGCGTGCGTCCCCACTCGTCGCCGCCGAGGAGCATCGGCACACCCTGCGAGAGCAACAGCGTGGCGAGGAAGTTGCGCTGCTGGCGCGCGCGCAGCGCGTTGATCGCGGGGTCGTCGGTCGCCCCCTCGGCGCCGCAGTTCCACGAGCGATTGTCGTCGGTGCCGTCGTTGTTGCCTTCCCCGTTCGCGTCGTTGTGCTTCTCGTTGTACGACGTGAGATCGCGCATCGTGAAGCCGTCGTGCGCGGTGATGAAGTTGATCGAGGCCGTCGGCGTGCGCCCATCGCGCTGGTAGAGGTCGCTCGAGCCGGTGAAGCGCGAAGCGAAGTCGCCGACGTTGGCCCGCGCGCGCCAGAAGTCGCGCATCGTGTCGCGGTAGATGCCGTTCCATTCCGCCCAGAGGACGGGGAAGTTCCCCACCTGGTAGCCGCCCGGTCCGACGTCCCACGGCTCCGCAATCAGCTTCACCTGCGAGAGGACGGGATCCTGGTGCATCGTGTCGAAGAACGCCGAGAGACGATCCACCTCGTAGAACTCGCGCGCGAGCGCGGAGGCGAGATCGAAGCGGAAGCCGTCGACGTGGCAGTCGATCACGAAGTACCGCAGCGAATCCATGATGAGCCGCAGCACCGACGGGTGCACGGGGTTGAGAGAGTTGCCCGTGCCCGTGAAGTCCATGTAGAAGCGCGGCTCGTCCGGCATCAGCCGGTAGTAGCTCGCGTTGTCGACGCCCTTGAATCCGAGCATCGGCCCGAGATGGTTGCCCTCCGCCGTGTGGTTGTAGACGACGTCGAGGATCACCTCGATGCCTGCGCTGTGCAACGCCTTGACCATGCCCTTGAACTCGCGCACTTGCTCGCCGTGCGTACCCGTCGCGGCGTAGAGCGCGTGCGGGGTGAGGTACCCGATCGACGAGTACCCCCAGTAGTTGGTCAGGCCACGCTCGTGCAGGAAGCTCTCGTCCGCGATGTGGTGAATCGGAAGGACCTCGACCGCGGTGACGCCGAGCTCGCGGAAGTACTCGAGCGCAGGCTCCGACGCGAGGCCCGCATACGTACCGCGCAGGTCGTCGCGCACCCCGGAGTGCAGCTTCGTGAACCCCTTCACGTGAGTCTCGTAGATGACGGTCTCCGACCAGGGATGCGCGGGCGGGCTGTCGTCCTCCCAGTCGAATGACGCGTCGATCACGACGCACTTGGGGATCGCGGCCGCGTCGTCGGAGACATCCGGGACGAGATCCGCGTCCGCGCCGGGCCCCGGCACGTAGGGCAGCACGTTGCCGAGGTCCCACTGCACCGGCCCCTCGATCGCCTTCGCGTACGGGTCGATCAGGAGCTTGTGCGGGTTGAAGCGGTGCCCGGTCGCCGGGTCGTACGGGCCGTGCACGCGATAGCCGTAGCGCTGGCCCGGTCCGACGCCGAGGAGATAGCAGTGCCAGTTGAACGCAGTCCGCTCGACGAGCTCGATGCGCGTCTCGTGGTCGTAGGCGTCGAAGAGGCACAGCTCGACGCGTTCGGCGTTCTCCGAGAAGAGCGCGAAGTTCGTCCCCTCCCCGTCCCAGGTCGGTCCGAGGGGGAACGGCTGTCCGGGCCAGACGTTCATGTGCCCTGAATCTCTATCTGCTTCAGCGGCGGGCGGCCCGCGGGTCGAGCGCCGTCGCAAGACCGTCGCCGACGAGGTTGACGCAGACGAGGACGAGGACGAGCACGACGGCGGGCGTCGCCCAGACCCACCAGCCGAGCCCGAGCACGTTGAAGCGGCCGATCCCGCCGGCCGTGGAATCCGCGATCAGGTTGCCGAGCGTCGGTCGCACGAGCGAGTTGACGCCGAAGCCGAAGAACTCCGCCGTCGCCTCGACGAGCATGATCTGGCCGACGAGCGCCGTCGTCGCGACGATCACGGCGCTCGCAGCGTTCGGGAGCAGATGACGCACGAGGATCCGAAGCTCGGACGCGCCGAGCGCCCGCGCCGCCTCGACGA
>DATKQO010000062.1:0-3602 GCA_035532715.1 Gaiellaceae bacterium
GCGGTCGACGCCGACCTCGCCGTCGCAATGGTCAACCCCGGCGAGGAGCGGACCTATCTGGCGGCGGGATTCGTGCCGAGCCCGCGCACGATCCGCTTCATCGGCAAGCGGCTCACCCACGAGGCGCCGCCGTTGCCCCACGACCGGAGCGCGTGGCGGTTCTCCCTCGGAGATCTCGACTTCTTCTGATGCGCAAGATCGTCTTCATCACGCAGGTCGTCGACCCCGCCGACCCGAACCTCGGCGCCACCAGGGCGAAGATCGCTGCGCTTGCGAAGCGCTTTGATGAGGTCGTCGTGCTCTGCGATCGCGGCGTCGAGGGCGTCCTGCCGGACAACTGCCGGCTACGCGTCTTCGGGGCGCCGACCAGGAGGTTGCGGGCGACGCGCTATATCTCTGCGCTCGTCCAGGAGCTCCGTGAGAAGCCGGTGGCAGTCGTCGGGCACATGGTGCCGTTGTACACGCTCGTCGCAGCGCCCTTCGTGCGGGCGCGGCGGGTGCCGCTCATGCTCTGGTACACGCACTGGAAGGGCCATGTCGTCCTGCGCATGGCGATGGTCGTCTGCACGCATCTGCTGAGCTTGGACGTGCGCTCGTTTCCGCTTCGCTCGCGCAAGGTGGTCGGCATCGGTCACGGCATCGACGTGGACGAGTTCCCCTGCCAGGCGCTCGTGCCGCTCGCAGGGCGGTCGCTTCGGGTGATGTCGCTCGGCCGCTACTCCCCGCCGAAGCGGCTCGACGAGATGATCGAAGGCGTGCGGATCGCACGCGAGCGGGGGCTCGACGTGCGGATCGACCTCTACGGGACGGCGTCGCCGGGGCTCGAGGCGTCGTACAAGCGGCAGCTCGAAGAGCTCGTCGCGCGCGAGGAGTATCGCGAGTTCGCGACCGTCGGCGGCCCGATTCCCCGCACCGAGCTCCCGCCGATGTATGCGGAGTCCGACATCGTCGCGTCGGACTTCATCTCACCCGACAAGATCGTGCTCGAGGCCTGCTCGTCGTGCCGGCCGGTGATCGCGTCGCACGCGGCGTTCGACACGCTCTTCGCCGGGATCGAGCCGCCGCTGGCGTTCGAGCGCGGGAAGCCCTCGACCTTCGCCGACCGCATCGAGGCGCTCGCCGCGCTCGGCGACGCGGAACGCCACGCGATCGGAGAGACGCTGCGCGAGCGCGTCTGCACCCAGCATTCGGTCGAGACCTGGGCTGATGCAATCCTGAGGCTCGCAGAGCGATGACCGACCGTCTCATCATCCATCTCCAGAAGGTCGCCGGAATCTCCGGCTCCGAGGCGCACCTGCTCTCCCTGCTGCCGCACCTGCGTGAGCGCGGCTGGAACATCCGGATGCTGATGCTGCACGAGCAGGAGCCGGGCGCATGGGACTTCGCGCGCGCGCTGACCGCCCGCGGCGTGCCGCTGGACGCGATCCGGCTTCGCGCGGACGTCGATCCGATCGCCTTCGTGGAGGTCGCGGCGTATCTCCTGCGGCACCGGCCTGTGATCCTGCACACGCACCTCGTGCATGCAGAGGCCTACGGCTTGCTCGCCGGCGCCGCCGCGGGCGTGCCGGTGCGCTTCACCACGAAGCACGGTTTCAACGAGTTCCGCGAAGCCCCGTACTTCGGTCTCGCCGACCGCGCCGTCGCAAGCCTGGCGCACGTGCACATCGCAATCTCACGCGGGCTCGCGCGCTATCTCGAGGACGTCGAGGGCTTCGACGGAGAGAGCTTCGAGATCGTCCACTACGGGATCGACCCGGACGGCGAGCCCAAGCCGTACGCCGGGCGCGACCGGCGCCTGCTCTGCGTCGGGCGGCTCATCCCGATCAAGGGCCACATCGTGCTGCTGCGCGCGTTCGCCGCCGCGAAGCGGGACCTGCCCGATCTCCAGCTCGACATCGCAGGCGGAGGGCCGCTCGAGCCGGCGCTCAAGGCGCTCGCACACGAGCTGGGCGTCGCCGACTCGGTGCGGTTCCTGGGGCACGTCAGTCCGATCCAGGCCGCGATCGAGAGCGCCGCCGTCGTCGTCGTGCCGTCGATGGGCGAGGGGTTCGGCATGGTCGCGCTCGAGGCGATGGAGCGGGCGCGGCCGGTGATCGCCGCCGCGATCGGCGGGCTCGGCGAGCTCGTGCGCGACGGGGAGACCGGGCTGCTCGTGCCGCCCGGCGAGGCCGAGCCGCTGCGCGAGGCGATCGTGCGGCTCGCCGGGGATCTCGACCTCGCCCGCCGGATGGGCGAGGCGGGCCGCCGCCGGGCGCTCGCGCGCTTCCTCCAGACCTCCTGCACCGAGCGGACGGAGCTCTTGTACGAAGACGCGCTGGCCCGCGCGTCGTGAGGCTTGCGGTGGCGCGCCGCCGTTAGACGACGGCGCGGTACAGCTCCGCCGTCCGGTCGGCCATGCGCGCGACCGAGAACTCGGCTCGTGCCCGTGCGCGTCCGGCGGCGCCGAAGCCGGGCTCCCCGAGCGCGCGGGCGACTCCGAGCGCAAGCGCGGACGCATCGTCCGGCCTGACGAGCAGACCGGTCTCGCCGTCGACGACGAGCTCGGGAAGCGAGCTGACCTGCGAGGCGACGACCGGCAGTCCCGCCAGCATCGCCTCGAGCACCGCGAGGCCGAACCCCTCCCACCGGGCGGGGTGGACGAACACGTTCCCCCGTCGCAGCCACGCGCCGACGTCGGGCACTCGCCCGAGCAGGAACGCGCGGCGCTCGACCCCGAGAGCGCGCGCAAGCCGCTCGAGGGCGGCGCGCTCGGGTCCCTCCCCGAGCACGACGAGCACGGTGTCGTCCGGGAGCAGGGGCAGCGCGCGCAGCGCCACGTCGATCCCCTTCTGGGTCGTGAGCCGCGAAACGGAGAGGAGGATCCGCGCGTTCTCCGGCACGTCGTCGGACCCGTTCGTGCCCCACGCGTCGGGAAGGTCGTCGAGACCGTAGTGGATCGTCTCGACCTTCTCCGGGGGAACGCCGACCCGCTCGACGGTGAAGTCGCGAAGCGCGTCGGTGATCGTCACGACCCGGTCGGCGAGCCGGCAGAGCCCCCGCTCGACGTGCCGGAACGGCCCGAGCCGGAACGGATCGTCGTTGTGCTTCGTCGAGACGAGTCGCTCCCCGCGCAGCTTGGCCGCGACGCCGCCGTAGAGATCGCCGTGCACGAGGTGCGTGTGCACGACGTCTGCCCGTAGCGCGCGCATCAGGCGCAGGAGCAACAGCGGATCGACGTCGCGTGGCGCCGGAATGCGGATCGCCGGGACGCGGAGGGCGCCGTAGAAGTCGACGGCGTCCCAGGCCGGGTCGTCGAGCCCCACGAGCACCGGTTCGATTCCTCGCTCGGCGAGCGCGGGCAGCAGTGTCAGCAGGTGCCGCTCGGAACCGCCGATGCCGCGGATCCGGTGGACGTGCGCGACCCTCATGACGCCGGCGCCTTCCGCGCGCGCATCCACTCGGCGGCGCGTGCGAGCGCCGCGGCGGCGAGCAGCGCGAGGAGGAAGTCCCACGCGATGCGATAGCGCGTCGCGCCGACGAAGACGGCGGCGCACACGGTCTGGTACGCGAGCAAGAGCAGCGCCAAGACGACGAAGGCACGAGGCGCGAGGAAGAGCCCGATC
>DATKQO010000063.1:0-7173 GCA_035532715.1 Gaiellaceae bacterium
TCCCAGCGCGAGCTCGAGGCGGTCGACGGCGTCGGGGCCGTCCGCGCGCGCGAGATCCGCGAGGGCCTGCGACGGCTCCAGGAGCACAATCTCGTCGACCGCTACCTCCAGCTTTAGCTCTTTCGGCGCCTAAAAGGTCGAAAAAATGGCTTTTCCAGGGGCTTTTTGCTAGAATTGCTTCCCTCGGGCCGGTGCCGTTCATGCGCCGGCTCTTTTGGCGGGAAGCGTCGAGACGAAGGGGAGGGTCGGCTTGTACAAGGTCGGCGACAAGGTCGTGTATCCGCACCACGGTGCCGGGACGGTCGTCAAGAAGGAGTCGCGCGAGGTCCTAGGACAGAAGCGCGACTACCTGACGATCAAGATCCTGCACAACGACATGACCGTGCAGGTCCCGTGCGAGAACGCCGACCAGGTCGGCCTCCGCAGGGTGATCGGGGAGAAGGAGGTGGGCGTCGTCCTGAAGGCGCTGACCGGCGGCTCGACGGAGATGCCGAAGAACTGGAACCGCCGTTTCAAGCACAACCGCGACAAGATGAAGACGGGCGACATCCTCGAGCTGGCGGAGGTCGTTCGCAATCTGTCGCTCCGCGACCACGAGAAGGGCCTCTCCACGGGCGAGAAGCAGATGTTCGTGAAGGCGAAGAAGATCCTTGCCTCCGAGCTGATGTACGCCAAGGGGATGGACGAGGAAGAGTGCGCGGAGTGGCTCGACGGCGTGCTCGACGGTGTCGGGGGCAACGGCAAGAAGCGGCCCGCGGCGAAGAAGAAGGCCGTCGCGGCGACCGCGTAGCGCCGGGCTTCCCCCGGCGCGCAGTGCTCGCCTAACTGCATGACCGTCTGGGCGATTCTCGTGGCGGCCGGCCGCGGGGAGCGGCTCGGGCTCGATCAGCCGAAGGCTTTCGCGAGGCTCGGCGAGGATCCGCTCCTCGCCGAGCCCCTGCGACGGCTCGAGGAGTCGGCGTGGGTCGACGCGATCGTGCTCGTGTCTCCGCCCGGCTGGGAGGAGCCGGCGATCCTCCTCGCCGAGGAGCTCGGCTGCGGCAAGGTGCACGCGTGCGTGCCCGGCGGCGACACGCGGGCCGGCTCGGTGCGCGCGGGGCTCGCGGAGGTGCCGGCCGACGCGGTCGTCGTGCTCGTGCACGACGCGGCGCGGCCGCTCCTGTCCGACGAGGTGATCGAGCGGGTGCTCGCGCCGCTCTCCGAGGGCTGGGACGGGGCCGTGCCCGGCCTCCCTGTCGCTGACACGCTCAAGCGGGTCGACGGCGGCGGCGCCGTCGCCGAGACCGTCTCTCGCGACGGCCTCTGGGCGGTGCAGACGCCGCAGGCGTTCCCGGCCGACGTGCTGCGAGCCGCCGTGGCGGCCGGCGGCGACGCGACGGACTGCGCGAGCCTCGTCGAGGCGCGCGGCGGCCGGGTGAAGGTCGTCCCCGGCGATCCACGGCTCCTCAAGGTGACGACGGCCGACGACCTCGCGAAGATCGCAGCGTGGCTGTGAGCGAATACCGCGTCGGCACCGGCTTCGACGCGCACGCCCTCGAGGACGGCGTCGCGCTCGTGCTCGGCGGCGTTCGCATCGACCATCCGCGCGGGCTCGCCGGACACAGCGACGGCGACGTGCTCGCGCACGCGCTCACCGACGCCGTGCTCGGCGCGGCAGGCCTCGAGGACATCGGCGCGCTCTTTCCCTCCGGCGTCCCGGCGCTCGCGGGGGCCGACTCCGTCGAGCTGCTACGGGTCGCATGGGAACGCGTGCGCTCGCTCGGGTGGGAGCTCGCGAACGCCGACGTCGTGCTGATCGGCGAGGAGCCGCGGCTTGCGCCGCACCGCGACGCGATGCGCACGAGGCTCGCGGCCGCGCTCGGCGTCGACTCCGAGCGCGTCGCGGTGCGCGCGACGACGACGGACAGGCTCGGCTTCACCGGCCGCGGAGAAGGACTTGCCGCCCAGGCCGTCGCATTGTTGCGGCGATGAAGCTGCGCATCCTCACGCACGCGGAACGGGACCTCAGCGGCACGATGCCGGACCTCTGGCCGGAGTTCACGGCGCACGATCCCGTCGTCAACGCGTTCTGGCCGCGCCTGTACGACCTGTACGCCGACTTTCAGCTCTGGGCGCTCGACGGGAAGACGACGATCGCGCAGGCCTGCACGGTGCCGGTGCGCTGGGACGGCATCCCGGAGCCGCGCGGCATCGACTGGGCGCTGAGCAACGGCGTGTCCGGCGAGCCGTCGTCGCTGTGCGCGATCACCCTGGTGATCGCCCCGGAGTACCGCGGCAGCGGGCTCGCGGACGCGCTCTTGCGGCGGATGGCCAGCATCGCCTCGGCGCACGGCCTCGACGAGCTGATCGCGCCTGTGCGGCCGACCTGGAAAGCGCGCTACCCGTTGACCGCGCTGGAGCGGTATGTGCTGTGGCGCCGCGAGGATGGCCTGCCGTACGACCCGTGGCTTCGCACGCACGAGCGTCTCGGAGCCGAGCTGCTCGACATCTGTCCGCGCTCGATGACGA
This sequence comes from Gaiellaceae bacterium, assembly GCA_035532715.1. GTDB lineage: Bacteria > Actinomycetota > Thermoleophilia > Gaiellales > Gaiellaceae > Palsa-739. Next base: position 2,509 of record DATKQO010000063.1, read on the forward strand.
TCACCGGAACACGCGAGGAGTGGGAGGAGTGGACGGGACTGCAGTTCCCCGAGGACGGCGACTACGTCGTCCCGGGAGCGCTCGTGCCGGTGCGCTTCGAGGGCGGCCAGGGCACGTATGTCGAGCCGAACGTCTGGATGAAGCACACGCTCTAGACTAGGAGCGTGTGCTACCGGCCGCGTCGCGCGGAGTCGCGCTTCGCCTTGTCGAGCTTGCGGCGCATCTGGCGGTTCGTCGCCTCGGGCGCGACGCCCTGCTGCTCCTGCACCTCGATCAGCGCGCGGCGTTCCGGCGCGGTGAGTTGCGACATCGCGGCCTGTGCGCGGTTCGGGTCGCGAAGCGCGCCGGAGCGCTGCATCTTCTTCATCGCGCTCGCGAGCTCCGGGTTCGAGCGTTCGAGCGCTGCGTTCGAGGCTTTCTCGAGCCAGCGCTTGAAGAGCGGCACCTTCGAGATCAGCAGGATCAGGGGGCGGAGGTAGCGGCCGTTCTGGATCCGCCCGAGCAGGGCGACGACGCCGAGCAGCACGAGCAGGCCGAGCAGGATCCACAGCGGGATCAGGATGGTGAAGATGTCGGCGAGCACGAGCCGGATCGTACCCGCCTACGCGGGTAGCGAGACGGTTGCCCCGTCCACGCGGACGAGCCCGTCCCGCGCGAGCGAAGCGACCGCCTCCGCGTCGAGCTCGACCAGCTCGCGGGCGGCGGCGGCGACGAGGCGAAGCGTCGCGGCCCGGCGCTGCCGGAACGAGCCCTCGAAGGGGCCCTGCTTGCGGAGGGGCTCGTAGCGCCGGCCGCGGGACGGGCAACGCGCTGCAAGCGGGCACGCTTCGCAGCGGGGGATGCGCGCGAGGCAGATGGTCGCGCCGAGATCCATGAGCGCCTGGGCCGCGGCCGCCGTGAACGTGTGCCCCGTGCGCTCGGAGACGCGGCGCACGTTGACGTCGACGGGCAGCACGTCGCGCCCGAGCGCGAAGCACGCGACGGCGTCCGCGGTGTACCGGCCGACGCCGGGCAGTTCGGTGAGGTCGTCGGGCCAGCCGTGGGCTGCGACGTGCTGTGCCGCGCGGTGCAGGTTGAGCGCGCGGCGGTTGTAGCCGAGCCCCTGCCACGCGCGGATCACGTCCGCGGTCGACGCCGCGGCGAGCGCGTCGACGGTCGGCCAGCGTGCGAGCCATGCGCGCCAGTGCGGGATGACGCGGTCGACCTGCGTCTGCTGCGCCATCACCTCGGAGACGAGGATCGCGTACGGGTCCCTGGTCTTCCGCCACGGAAGATCACGGCCGCCTGCCTCGAACCAGCCCAAGAGCTCGCTCTCCAACGAGGAGGAGCGTAGAGGACGGAGCGGCACTCGCCGTCGTCGCCCCATACGCTAGCGTGGGAACGTGGCGCGGCCGGACCGTCGGGAAGCGAGGGCCATGGTGGGCGAAGCGCTCCTGTGGCTGCTCTTCGTCTCGTTGCTCGTCCCCGTGGGGCTCACGGGCTGGGCGATCGGCCACTACACGGCGGGCGGGAAGCACACGGTGACGCGGACGGTCACCGTTACGCCTGCGACGACGCAGCCGCCGGCCGCGGCCACCACCGCCGCCACGGCAACCACAGCCGCCGCCGCGACGACCGCACCGGCGACGACTGCACCGGCGACGACTGCACCGGCGACGACCGCCGCCGCGACCGGAAACCCGGCCAGGGGAAAGTCCGTGTTCATCTCGAGCGGTTGCGGCGCCTGTCACACCTTCGGCCCTGCGGCATCGAGCGCCACGATCGGTCCGGACCTCGACACGAAGCCGGCGCTGGACGCAAAGAAGGAGCACATGCAGCTCGCCGCGTTCATCCGCGAGTCGATCGTCAGCCCGAACGCCTACATCTCCTCCGGCTACACGAGCGGTGTGATGCCGCAGACGTTCCGCAGCACGCTGTCGAAGATCCAGCTCGCCGATCTGGTCGCGTTCATCACAGCCGGCGGTAAGTGACGCCGAGCCGACGCGGCGGCGTGACGACGATCGTCGAGCTCCACGCGGCCGACGTCGAAGCGGCCGCCGGCGAGCTTGCGCAGTTGCTGCTCGACGCCCACGCGTCCGGCATGGCGCTCGGCCTTCCCGGGCCGCTCCTGCGCGAGCGCGCGGTCGAGGAATGGCTGGCGACGGCGCGGCTGCTCCATCCCCGCGATCGCATCATGCTCGGCGCGCTCGTCGACGACAGGCTCGTCGGCACCGTGCAGATCGTGCGCGCCTCGGCGGCGAACGGGCGGCACCGCGCGGAGATCGTGCGCTTTGCGATTCGCGGCGACCTGCGCGGCCGCGGCATCGGACGGGAGCTGCTCGAAGCGGCTGCAGACCGCGCCCGGGAGCTCGAGCTCTCGCTCCTCTGGCTGTCGACGCACGCGGACACGAGCTCCGACCGCATCTACGAGCGGCTGGGCTGGAGGCGCGTCGGCGTCATTCCGCGCTACGCCGCCCGGCCGGACGGCGAGCTCGTGGGCAACGCGTTCTACTACCTCGAGCTGTAGATGGTTGATCGGTAATCAGCGCCGCCCAGGCCCTCCCCGCGACAACGCCAATTACCGATCAACCATCGAGGAAGCCGCTTCGTGCGTCAGCGGGAGCAGGACGCGGAACCTCGAGTACCGGCCGAGAGCGCTGTCGACCGCGATCGAGCCGCCGTGGGCCTCGACGATCGACTTCGTGATCGCCAGCCCGAGGCCGGTCCCCCGGATCGCCTGGTCGATCGCTCCGCGCGTACGGAAGAAGCGGTCGAACAACTGCGCCTGGTCCTCCGGGGAGATGCCGGGTCCGGTGTCGCTCACCTCGAAGAGCGCCATGCCGTTCTCCACTGAGGTGCGCACGGCGACACGCCCGCCGGCCGGCGTGAACTTGATCGCGTTCGAGACGAGGTTGTCCATCATCTGCGAGAGCCGGATCTCGTCTCCCTGAATCTGTCGCGCGCCACCGCTCAGCGTCAGCTCGATCTGCCTCGAGGCCGCGGTCGGTCGCGCGGACTCCACGCAGTGGGTGGCGAGCGCGTCGAGGTCCACGTCGTGGATGTCGAGTGCGAGCACGCCCCCCTCGGCTTCTGCAACGAGCAGCAGGTCGCCCACGAGCTCGTGCAGGCGGTCGGCGTTTCGCTGGGCCACTGTGAGAAAGCCCAGCTGCTCTTCGGTCAGGTTCTCCGTCTCGCCGTCCGCGATCAGGTCGAGGTAGCCGATGATCGACGTCAGGGGCGTTCGCAGCTCGTGCGAGACGGACGCGACGAACTCCTCCCTCAAACGGCTCAGCTCCTCGGAGCGCACTGCATTGTCGCGATCGATGCGTCCGGCTCTCCGTTGAAGCTCGAACTGCCAGATGAGAAGCGCGACGAGCAGTGCTGCAGCAGCTGCTGCGACGAAGAGCGCAAGCCTCGCCTGCGGGTTCGCGACGCGCGTGGCGTGCGCGAGCCGGCCGGCCTCGACGTCGACGAGCGACTGGAAGCGGCTCAGGTCGCGATCGATCCGGTTCTGCTCCGAGACGGAGACCATGCCGTTCGCCGCGGCTCGATCGAACGCGCGGGTCGACTCGCCGACGTACGCGAGGTAGGCGCGCCGGAGACGGTCGCCCTCGCCGCGATCCCGCGCACGTACCGCCCGAAACGCGGCGTTCGCGACTGCGCGCGCGCGCTCCCGGCCGGTGACGAGGGTCGTCGTCGTTCCCTCAGCCTCGACCCGCAGCGAGATGCTCTGCAACTCGGCCGTCGCGCCCGCGAGCTCCTGCGTCCGAAGAGCCTGGCGCTCGACGTTGGCGGCATGCCGGAGCAGGATTCCGCCCACCGTCGCCGCGCCGACCGCTGCGAGCAGTGACGCGGCCGCCAGGACGTACAGGACTCGTTGCTTATGTCTCGCGAGCCAGGTCGCGCCTCGACTGCGCTCGCGTCCCCTCAACGGCACGGGTTCCTCCTCGTCGGCCAAGAAGCGAGGGCAGGACCACACAGGGCCGCAACCTCACGCACACGATCCTATGCACACGATCCGCCGGTCGACCGGGCCGGCGACCTCGGCAGGACCTTCCGGGGCCCGTCCCGCGGGGCGCGAGGCGCGCCAGTATCGTCGGGGGGCCATGTGGGCACTCGACAGCGACGCTCGCCCGAGCGACCCGGCCGCCCGCCGGATCCGGGTCACGCTGGCGGCGTCGGGGCCTCGCTACGTCTCGCCCGACTCCGAGTTCGCGGTCTGGACCGCGGTGCTCGGCGAGGAACGGCAAGGCGAATCGGTCTCGCTCGTCGGGCCGCTCGGGCACGTGAGCGCGGGCGAGCAGCTCGTCTGCATCGGCGTGTACTCGGAGCACGCACGGCACGGCTGGCGGTTCGAGGTCGAGACATTCCATTCGACGCTGCCGCAGTCGGCCGACGGCGTCGCGCTCTGGCTGATGACGCGCGTGTCGGGGATCGGGCGGACCTTCGCGCGCGCGATCGTGGAGCACTTCGGTGCCGAGAACGTGTTCAAGGAGCTCGACCGGGATCCCGAGCGTCTGCGCGAGGTGCGCACGAAGGCCGGCCGCGCGATCTCACGCAAGAGCGTCGAGCGTGCGATCGCAGCCTGGCGCGACGTCGCGACGATCCGCGAGGTCGAGGCGTTCCTCTTCACGCACGGGATCAGCGCGGGTCTCGCCACGCGGCTCGTCAGGCGATACGGCGACG
>DATKQO010000064.1:0-3952 GCA_035532715.1 Gaiellaceae bacterium
GCGCGCCAGTTCCTCCAGATGATGGAGAAGCCGGACGTCGACCACATCGACGGGCTCAGCCCCGCGATTTCGATCGACCAGAAGACGACCTCGCGGAATCCGCGCTCGACCGTCGGCACCGTCACGGAGATCTACGACTACCTGCGCCTGCTCTACGCGCGGGTCGGGCGGCCGCACTGCCCGGTCTGCGGCAAGCCGATCGCCGGCCAGTCGATCGACGCGATCGTCGACCAGGTGCTGCGGCTCGAGGACGGCACCCGCTTCACGGTGAACGCGCCCGTCGTCCGCGACCGGAAGGGCGAGTTCAAGGACATCTTCGAAGAGCTCACGCGCGAGGGGTTCACGCGCGTCAAGGTCGACGGCCAGGAGCACGTGCTCGAGGACGGCGTGCCGGAGCTCGACAAGAAGTTCAAGCACTCGATCGACGTCGTCGTCGACCGGCTGATCATGAAGGCCGACCTTCGTTTGCGACTGACGCAATCGATCGAGACGGCGACCGCCCTGGGCGAGGGCCTCGTCGTCATCTCCGTCGTCGACGGAGACGACCAGCTCTTCTCGCAGAACTTCGCATGCCCCGATCACGGCGTCTCGCTGCCCGAGCTGCAGCCGCGCATCTTCTCGTTCAACGCGCCGCACGGCGCATGCCCACGCTGTACCGGGCTCGGGTCGCAACAGGAGATCGACCCGGACCTGCTCGTGCCGGATCCTGGCCTCTCGATCGACGACGGCGCGCTCGTGCCGTGGTCGGTCGGCGGCTCGTCCGGCTTCTACGAGGCGGTGATACACGCGATCGCCGACCGCTACGAAATCGACACCTCGAAGCCGTGGCAGGAATTGACGGAGGCGGAGCAGCGCTCGTTCCTGTACGGCACCGACGGCGAGCGCGTCTACGTCCAGTACCGCAACCGGATGGGGCGACGGCGCCAGTACATGCTCGCGTTCGACGGCATCGTCGCGAGCCTCGAGCGCCGCTACAAGGAGACCGACTCGTCGCAGCAGCGTGAGCGCATCGAGGAGTACATGTCACTGCGCCCGTGCCCGGTCTGCAAGGGCGCGCGGCTCAAGCCCGAGGTGCTCGCGGTCACGGTCGCCGGACGGTCGATCCACGAGTTCACGGAGATGTCCGTCGCGCGGGCGCTCGCGTTCCTCGACGAGCTCGACCTGACCGAGACGGAGAAGCTGATCGGGCACCGCATCATCAAGGAGATCCGCGAACGGCTGACGTTCCTCGACGACGTCGGCGTCGGCTACCTGACGCTCGACCGCGCGGCGGCGACGCTCTCGGGTGGCGAAGCGCAGCGGCTGCGCCTCGCGACGCAGATCGGTTCGCAGCTCGTCGGTGTCCTCTACATCCTCGACGAGCCGTCGATCGGCCTGCACCAGCGCGACAACGCTCGGCTGATCGGGACGCTCGAGCGTCTGCGTGACATCGGCAACACGGTTGTCGTGGTCGAGCACGACGAGGAGATGATGCGGCGCGCCGACTGGCTCGTCGACATGGGGCCGGCCGCCGGCGTCCACGGCGGCGAGGTCGTCGCCGAAGGGCCGGCGTCGAAGGTCGAGCGCAACCGCAAGTCGGTCACCGGCCAGTTCCTCTCCGGCCGGCGCACCATCGCGGTTCCCGAGCGGCGCGACGAGGACCGCGGCGCATTCGTCGTGCGCGGCGCGGCACAGCACAATCTCAAGGGGATCGACGTCGAGTTCCCGGTCGGGAAGTTCATCTGCGTCACCGGCGTCTCGGGCTCCGGCAAGTCGACGCTCGTGAACGAGATCGTCTTCAAGGCGCTCGCGAACCGGCTCAACCGGGTGCGCGTCAAGCCGGGGTCGCACGCCGGCGTCGAGGGGATCGAGGTCTTCGACAAGGTGATCGAGATCGACCAGCGCCCGATCGGCCGCACGCCTCGCTCGAACCCCGCGACGTACACCGATCTGTTCACGCACATCCGCGAACTGTACTCGCTTACGCCCGAGGCGAAGATGCGTGGTTACAAGCCGGGGCGGTTCTCGTTCAACGTCCACGGCGGCCGCTGCGAGACGTGCAAGGGCGACGGCCAGATCAAGATCGAGATGCACTTCCTGCCCGACGTCTACGTCCCGTGCGAGACGTGCAAGGGCGCGCGCTACAACCGCGAGACGATGGAGGTGCGCTTCAAGGGCAAGTCGATCGCCGACGTGCTCGAGCTGTCGGTCGAGGACGCGCTCGAGTTCTTCGCGAAGATCCCCAAGATCCGCCGCCGTCTGCAGACGCTGCACGACGTCGGGCTCGACTACGTCAAGCTCGGCCAGCCGGCGACCACGCTGTCGGGCGGCGAGGCGCAGCGCGTGAAGCTCGCCGCGGAGCTCTCGAAGGTCGCGACGGGGAAGACGCTCTACATCCTCGACGAGCCGACCACCGGCCTCCACTTCGCCGACATCGAGAAGCTGCTCGACACGCTGCAGCGGCTCGTCGACGCAGGCAACACGATGCTCGTGATCGAGCACAACCTCGACGTGATCAAGCAGGCCGACTGGCTCGTCGACCTCGGCCCCGAGGGTGGCGAGGAGGGCGGCGAGATCGTCGCCGTCGGCACGCCCGAGCAGGTCGCCGAGGTGTCCGCGAGCTTCACCGGGCAGTTCCTGCAGCACGTGCTGCCGGCTCGGCCGGCGCAGAAGAGCCTGAGCAGCGCCGCCGCGTAGTCAGGGGCTACCCTGGCGCCGTGAACGCGGAAGCGGCACCGGAGGCCGCGCTCGAGCGCGCCTGGTGGTTTCGCGCGGCAGTCGTGCTCGTCGCGCCGCGTGCGGTGTTCGTCGCGTTGCGCGACGACTCCGACGAGGCGGCGCAGGCGCGGCAGGAGCCGATCATGCTGATCGCGGGGCTCGCGGGCATCGCCGGTGTGCTCGGCACCTCGGCGTTCCGGCACTCCCTCAACGACGGATCCGTCTCGGTGGGGCTCGTCGCGGTGCTCGCCTTCATGGCCGGCGCGCTCTACGCGCTGGTGTTCTTCTGGCTCGGCGGCGGCTTGCTGTACCGCGCCGCGCGGCGACTCGGCGGCCAGGGTTCCTGGCGTCGCGCACGGCATCTGCTGGCGCTGGCCGCGACACCGCTTGCCGTTTCCCTGCTGACCCTGTGGCCCGTACGGATCGCGGTCTACCGCACCGATCTCTTTCGCACCGGCGGCAACGATTACGGTACCGGAGACGCCGTGTTCGGCGCGATCTCCTACGCGTTCATCGCGTGGAGCGTCCTGCTGCTCGTGATCGGCGTGCGCTCGGTGCACGGTTGGACATGGGCGCGGTCGGCTGCGGCCGTCGCGCTCGCCGCGGCCTTCCCGATGCTCGTCGTGCTCGCCGCGACGGTCTAGGTGGTCGTTGCCTCGAACGCGGTGCGCTCCTCGTCGGGCATCGCATACGTGTGCTGCTCTTCCGGGAACGTGCCGCTTCGCACCTCATTCGCGTAGCGTCCGAGCGCCTCGACGATCACGTCGCCCAGATCCGCGTAGCGCTTCACGAAGCGCGGCGCGTGACCTTCGTAGTACCCGAGCATGTCGTGCCACACGAGCACCTGGCCGTCGGTGTCGGCGCCGGCACCGATGCCGATCGTCGGGATCGCGAGCGCCTTCGTGGCCGCGCGTGCCACCGGTGCGGGAACGGCCTCGAGCACGACGGCGAAGCAGCCGGCGTCCTGAAGTGCGAGCGCGTCGTCGATGAGTTGCTTTGCACGGTCGGCCGTGCGGCCCTGTGCCTTGAAGCCGCCGAGCAGCGTCGCCGTCTGCGGCGTCAGGCCGACGTGACCCATCACCGCGATGCCGGCGTCGACGATGGCCCGAGCGCGCTCGATCGAGGTGCCTCCGCGCTCGAGCTTCACCGCGTCGGCGCCGCCCTCCTTCACGAGGCGTACCGCATGGGCGATCGCCTGTTCGTTCGACGCCTCGTACGAGCCGAACGGCATGTCCGCGACGACGATCGGGCGCTT
>DATKQO010000065.1:0-12302 GCA_035532715.1 Gaiellaceae bacterium
CGCCGAGTTTGCGGCTGCCTCTACGTTGTGTTCTAGGGTCGTCATAGCGCTCCTATTCTACGTTCGACTCCAAAGTCCGCGACTTGTTGCAAGTGCCTCTTGATATTCGTCGAGGCTCATGGTCTGTATCGGTTCAACAAATCCGTGGCCTGAGGGGTTCCTGGGATCAGGTCGATAGGTCAGCAGATCCGGTAGATCCTCGGACTCGATCGCCCACACGGGATCCGGGCCATATCCGCCGAGCTCCTCGGGTCGACGGTGCGGACGAAGGTTCTCCGGTGCGTCAGGGGCAACCGACATTCCGCCCGTTTCCGGGTGAACGACGCCGTCGTCGCCTATCGCGATGTCACCTATGGGCCGAACGCCAAGCATCCGTGCGGAAGGACCGCATCGCGGCATTCCTTCGCCGTCATCCTTCATTCCGCGATAGAGCGTTGGCATCTGGTCGGCCTGTTGCAAGGGGCTCCTGGGCGGCGATCTTGACGCGCGCCTCGGACGTTCTGGTACGGAGTTGGTACTCGAATCCCCGGAAACCGTTATGCGGATGAGAGGACTTGAACCTCCACGGGGTTGCCCCCACACGGACCTGAACCGTGCGCGTCTACCAATTCCGCCACATCCGCGGGCGGACGGGATTGTAGCCGGGGGCGGGTCGCCCGCTTCGCGCGTACCATGACGCGCCTGCGCCGCTTCGCCCTCGTCCTGCCTGCGCTGCTGTCGCTCGCCGCCCTGCTCGCTGCAGGCGGCGCGACCGCGCGCCCCGGCCCCGCGCCGGCCGATCTCGTCGAGGTCGTCGTCACGTTGCCGCAGGCGCCCCTCGCCGTGGCCGTCCTCCGCGACCGCGGGCTCGCAGCGGCGACCATGACGCGCCACCGCCTCGACCTGCGGGCGCCCGCGAGCGTCTCGTATCTGCGCACTCTCGCTACCGCTCAGCGCTCGCTGCAGGCCCGCATCGAGCAGGCGATCCCGGGCTCGACGACGCGGTGGCACTACGGCGTCGTCGCGAACGGGATGGCCGTCGTCCTGCCCCGCTCGAGCCTCGGCCGGCTGAGCGCGATCCCGGGCGCGACGGTCTGGCCGTCCGTCACGTACCACGCGCTCCTCAACCGCACGCCGCAGCTGATCGGCGCGCCGACGGTGTGGGGGCCGACGCTCGCCACGGCAGGACAGGGCATCAAGATCGGGATCATCGACGACGGCCTCGACCAGACGCACGTCTTCTTCGACCCGACCGGCTACACGTATCCGGCCGGGTTCCCGAAGGGGAACAGCGCGTACACGTCCCCGAAGGTGATCGTCGCGCGCGCATTCGCGCCGGCGAACCTCACCTGGAAGTACGCGAACCTCCCGTTCGACCCGCAGTTTTCCGACCACGCGACGAACGTGGCCGGCATCGCGGCCGGCGACCACGACACGATCGCCGCGCTCGCCACCGGCAAGGTCAAGGTCTCGGGCATCGCGCCGAGCGCGTACCTCGGCAACTACAAGGTGCTGAGCGTCCCGACCGCCAACTTCGGGCTCGACGGGAACTCGCCCGAGATCGTCGCCGGGATCGAGGCCGCGGTCAACGACGGCATGGACGTCATCAACCTCTCGCTCGGAGAGCCGGAGGTCGAGCCGAGCCGCGACATCGTCGTCCAGGCGCTCGACCACGCCGCGGACGCCGGGGTCGTGCCAGTCGTCGCCGCCGGAAACGACGGGGGCGGCGGCGGTTCCATCAGCTCGCCGGCGAACGCACCGCAGGCGATCACCGTCGCCGCGTCGACGGAAGGCGACAACGGGCCGGCGGACGTGATCGCCGACTTCTCGTCGAACGGCCCGACGCCGGTCTCGCTCGCATTCAAACCCGACGTGACGGCGCCCGGGGTCGACATCCTCTCGTCCCTGCCGCACAACACGTGGTCTGCGCACGACTGGAGCGGAACGAGCATGGCCGCCCCGCACGTCGCCGGCGCCGCCGCAGTGCTCAAGCAGCGCCACCCGGCGTGGACCGTCGCGGAGATCAAGTCGGCGCTCGCGTCGACGGGCGACCCCGTGCACGCCGCCACCGGAGCGGAGGTCGCGGCCACACGCGAGGGCGGCGGACGCATCGACCTGCCCCGCGCCGACAACCCGCTGATCTTCACCGACCCCGCCGACCTCTCGTTCGGCCTCGTGAAGCCGGCGACGACGACGACGCAGACGCTCAACGTCGTCGACGCGGGCGGCGGACCGCTCCCGTGGACGGTGACGGCCGTCTCCCAGTCCGGACCTGCCGGCGCCACGCTGACGACGACCCCGACCGTCGCCGCCGGGACTCCGCTACCGGTCACGCTCACCGTCACCGCCGGCGCGGGCGAGGGCGCAGCGACGGGCTTCCTCACCTTGACGCGCGGCACCGACGTTCGCCGCGTGCCGTACTGGTTCCGCGTCGAGAAGCCGCAACTCGGCCGCGAGCCGCACACGCTCCTCAAGGGCGCAGGCCTGTACAAGGGCGACACCGCCGGCAAGCCCGCGCTCGTCTCGACCTACCGCTACCCGGAACAGAGCGTCGCGGCCGCCGTGCCGCTCGATCTCTCCGGACCGGAGCAGGTCTTTCGGTTCGATCTCAAGAAGCCGGTTGCGAACTTCGGAGCCGTCATCGTCGACGAGGAGAGCGGCGTCCGCATCTCGCCGAGGCTCGTGCACGCCGGCGACGAGAACCGCCTCGTCGGGCAACCCGGTCTGCCGGCGAACATCAACCCGTACCAGAACTACGGCCAGACCACGCCGGCGGTCGGCGCGGTGTTGCCGCTTCCCGGCGCGTACGACTTCGTCTTCGACACGCCGGCACGCGCCCGGCCGGGCCGCTTCACGTTCCGCGTCTGGGTGAACGACACCACGCCGCCGAGCGTCCGCCTGCTGACGCCGTCGATACCCCGCGGCGGCTCCGTGCGCTTCGCCGTCCGCGACCGCGGCTCGGGCGTCGATCCCGCCTCGATCCTCGCGAAGGTCGACGGCGAAGCGACGCCTGTCACGTACGCCCGCGGCATCGTCACCATCGCGAAGACGCTCACACCCGGCGCGCACCGGATCACGTTGAGCGCAGCCGACTACCAGGAGACGAAGAACATGGAGGACGTCGGCCCGATCCTCCCGAACACGCGCGTCGTCCAGACGACCGTCGTCGTCCGGTAGCACCTAGTTCCGGCGGTCGGTTTCCTCGATCGTCGGCAACTGGGCCAGGTCGCGCTCGACGCTCGCGGCGAAGTCGTCGGCATCGGTGTGTTGGACGACCCGGAGCGATGCCTTCCGCTTCGCGCGCTCCCGCTTGCGACGGGCGTCCACCCCGACACCGGCGGCGAGGCGCGACTCCAGCCGCGGCCACTCCGCGCCGACGACGACCGCGATTGCCAGCGCGAGCAGGGCGATGTAAAGCCAGCTCACAAGGCCGATCTTACCCGAGCGAAAGCGGGGGTAAATCCGATCGGCCTCGCCGCCGATAAGAACGGGTATGAGCGGCCCGATCCTGATCTCGTACGTGCTCCTGTGGGCGACCCTGATGCGCGCGCTGCTCGTGAAGGCGCGCGTCCTCCCGCCCACCTGCGCCCGCTGCGGCCTCCGCTTCGAGCGCAAGACGCTCGGCGAGCGAGTCTGCCGCTGCCACGGGCACGACTGCTAGGCCGTCGCGGCGCGGGGCTCCCCGAGCTTCCGCTCGAGGTAGCGCAGGTACGGCACGGCGTCGATCCCGCTCCCCGTGACGCGCTGCAGGAGATCTTGCGGCGTCAGGGAGCGCCCGTACCGGTGAACGTGGTCACGGAGCCACTCGCGCAGCGGCGCGAACTCGCCGCGCTCGAACTGCTCGTCGAGCTCGCCGAGGTCTTCCTGCGCGCACTCCCACAGCTGCACCGAGACGACGTTCCCGAGCGCGTACGTCGGGAAGTAGCCGAAGCTCATGTCCGACCAGTGGACGTCCTGGAGCACCCCACGGGTCAGGTCGGGCGGGTCGAGCCCCAGGTAGTCGCGCATCTTCGCGTTGAACGCCGCCGGCAGGTCGGCCGGCGCCACTGCGCCGCTCAGCATTTCCCGCTCGAGCTCGAAGCGAATGATGATGTGGATGCAGTAGGTCACCTCGTCGGCGTCGACGCGCCGCAGTGAGGGCTGCACCTTGCTGAGCGCCCGGTGGAACGTCTCGAGCGGCACGTCCGCGAACTGCTCCGAGAACTCCTGCTGCAAGCGGGGATAGAAGAACCGCCAGGTCGCCATGCTGCGGCCGACGAGGTTCTCCCACATGCGGCTCTGCGACTCGTGGAACGCGGCCGAGACGCCGTGCGCGAGCGGCGTACGCGCATAGGTCGTGTCGACCTGGCGCTCGTAGATCCCGTGCCCGAACTCGTGCAGGCACGAGAGGATGCCGTGCAGGCTCTCCTCGTGGAAGTTCGTCGTCAGCCGGATGTCCGCCGGCGACATCGACGTCGCGAACGGGTGCACGGTGCGATCGAGGCGCCACGACGCACTGTCCATTCCCCACCGCTCGAGCATCGCGAGCGAGAATCGCCGCTGCGCGGCCCGTGGAAACCGGCCGTGAAGGCACGAGTCGTCGACGGGTGGGCCCTCGGCGACGGAGCGAATCATCGGTACGAGCGCCGCCTTCAGCTGGTCGAAGACCGCATCGACCTCGACCGTCCGCATGCCGGGCTCGTAGTCGTCGAGGAGCACGTCGTACGGATCCTCCTCCGGCTCGAAGCAGGCGATGTACGCGCGGCGCAGCTCGAGATTGTGCTCGAGATGCGGGAGCATGATCGAGTAGTCCTCCTCCTCGCGCGCCTTGAGCCACGCGCGGTAGCCGAACGAGCCTGAACGGGTCAGCTCGGCCCGCAGCTCGGATGGCACGCGAACGGCCTTCTCGTAGTCCCGGCGCGCGACGCGGATGAGGCTCGCCTCGAACGAGTCGGCGTCGTGGTCGTCCTCGAAGGGGTGCAGCTCGTCGAGGAGGGCGCCGAGCTCGCCCGACACCTGAAGGTCGTGCGCGATCCGGTTGAGCGTCGCGCGCTGCTCGGCCCGCGCGTCCGCACCGGTCGGCGGCATCTTCGTCTCCTCGTCCCAGGACAGGAGACCCGCGGCCTTCTCGAGGTCGTGGATCTCGCCGAGCCGGCGGCGAAGCTCTGCGAACTCCTCTTTCACGAGCCGGAGGCTATCGCGTTGCGGCGCGGTTCCCTCACGTCAACCCCCTGCGGACGTCGGAAGAGCTCCCCGGGTTGGACTCGAACCAACAACCCTCCGGTTAACAGCCGGATGCTCTGCCAATTGAGCTACCGGGGATCGGCGGGGGGATTGTAGCCGGGTCGCCCGGCGGCGCATCGCTAGTCGAGCTCGCGGATCTCGGCGCGGATCCGGATCAGGGCCTGCTGGAGCTGGAGCACGCGCCCGTTCGTCGCTGCGGCGAGCTCCCGCTCGAGCCGCCGCTCGCGCAGGCCGAGCAGCAGCTGCTTCGCGGTCGGCACGCCGATGCTCTCCTCGTCGGCGAGCGCGTAGAGCTCGGCGAGCAGCGGTGTAAGCTCTCCGTCGGGCGGCTCCTGCCCGAGGAGGTGGGCGCGGGCGCGACGGTGCAGCTCGCTGTCGAAGTCCTCCGGCCCGAGCTCGGCGAGGATCGGCTTCAGCTCCGGGTGCGCTGCCACACCGGCCAGCGCGTGCCGCTCGAGCCTCTGCCCTGCGTCGAGCAGGCGCGGCGAGACGATGCCCGCACTCGAGCTGCCGCGCGCCGGCGCGAGCCCCGCCTGCGTCTCGGGCGGCAGGTCGAGCAGGTCGGCCGCGAGCCGCAGCGCGTCCTGGCGCTCGGGCGAGTCGGCGATCGACGCGAGGAACGTCCGGATCGCGGCGAACGCGCTCTGCTTGTCGCGTGCCCGCTCGTGCAGGAGACGCACGCGGTGGACGGGATAGCTGACCGGCAGCGCGAGCTGCGCCTCGAACGCGCCGGGGTCGTCCGCCGGGTCGGTGCCCTTCGCGAGCGAAACGACCTGCACGTCGAGACCCTGCCCGACCGCGAGCTCCATCCCCCGCAACGTCGCCTCCGCGCCTGCGGCGTCCGAGTCGAAGCAGAGAAACAGCCGCTTCGTCAAGCGCGCAAGCTCGCGTAGCTGCCGCTCGGTCAGCGCCGTGCCCATCGACGCGACGACCGGCAGGAAGCCCGCCTGCCGCAACGCGATCACGTCGGTGTTCCCTTCGACGACGACCGCACGGTCTTCCTTCGCGATCGGCTGCCGCGCGGAGTCGAGCCCGTAGAGCAGATCGCCCTTCTTGAAAAGGTCGCTCTCGGGCGAGTTCACGTACTTCGCCTGCAGCGGGTCGTCGTCGTGCAGCTTGCGCGCCTGGAAGCCGCGGACGCCGCCGCGCGCGTCGGCGAGCGGGAAGACGAGGCGGCGCTGGAAGTAGTCGTTGCCGCGCTTGTTCGAGAGGCCCGCCGCGGCGAGCTCCTCGCGCTCGTACCCCTCCTGCAGCGCCCGCCGCGCCAGCGTCGCGCCGCCGGGGGCGTAGCCGAGCCGAAACGCACGGCACACCTCCTCGCCGAGGCCGCGCGACGCGAGGTACGCGCGCGCGAACGCGCCCTGCTCGCTCTCCCACAGCACGCGCTCGTAGAAGCCCGTCGCACGCTCCATCAGCTGCCCGAGGCGCTCCTTCCGCCGCCGCTCCCGCTCCGCCTCCGGCGAGATCTCCTCGTACTCGATCGGCACGCCGAAGCGCTTTGCGAGCGACTCGATCGCGCCCACGAAGTCGACCTGCTCCATCCGTTCGACGAAGGAGATCGCGTCGCCGCCCTCACCGCAGCCGAAGCACTTGAACGTGCCGCGCGCGGGCGTGACCGTGAAGCTCGGCGTCCGCTCCTGATGGAACGGGCAGAGCCCCTTGTACGTCCCGCCGGCCTTCCGCAGCCGCACGTAGTCCTCGACGATCGGGAGGATCTCCGCCGCGTTCTTCACGGCATCGACCGACGCGTCCTTGATCCTCGCCACTACGGAAGCTCCTCCGCGTACGCGAGCGCGAAACGGTCCGTCATGCCGGCGAGGTAGTCGGTTGCGGTCTCGACGTCGTCGCCGCGCTCGTCGACGAGATGCTCGAAGATGCGCCGGATCGTCGCGCGGATGCTCGCGTGCTCGGCGGCCGAGTGCGGCCCGAGGTAGACGCGCTCGAACATGAACGCACGGAGCGACAGCATCGCACCGCCGATCTCGTCGCTCTGCACGATGTCGCCGGCGTCCGCCGACGTCTCGACAAGGTCGTGCACGAGCGTGTCGATGCGCCGCGAGCCCGTGGCACCGAGCACCTCGATCTCCTCGCGCGGCAGCTCGTGCGCGGCGAGGAGCCCCGCACGGATCGCGTCGTCGATGTCGTGGTTGATGTACGCGACGCGGTCGACGATGCGCACGATCTTCCCCTCGAGCGTCTCCGGATCTTCCGGCCCGGTGTGTTTGAGGATGCCGTCGCGCACTTCCCAGGTGAGGTTCAGCCCACGGCCGTCGCGCTCGAGCCGCTCGACGACACGCAGCGAGTGCTCGTTGTGACGGAAGCCGCGGCCGCCGCGCTCGCGCAACAACTCGTCGAGGGCCTGCTCGCCCGCATGCCCGAACGGCGGATGGCCGAGGTCGTGCCCGAGCCCGACAGCCTCGACGAGATCCTCGTTGAGCCGCAGGGCACGCGCGACGCCGCGCGCGATGCCGGCCGTCTCGAGCGTGTGCGTGAGGCGCGTGCGGAAGTGGTCGCCCTCCGGGTCGACGAACACCTGCGTCTTGTGACGCAGACGGCGGAACGCCTTCGAGTGCACGATGCGGTCGCGGTCGCGCTGGAAGGGCGTCCGTAGGCGGCACTCCTCCTCCGGAAGGTTGCGCCCGCGGCTCTCGTACGAGCGGACGGCGAGCGGCGACAGCCACCGCTCCTCGTGCTCGCGCACGAGGGCCGCGAAGCCGTCGGCGATCCGTCCGGTGGGCTCCGGCATGGCGTCCAGCGTAGTGACTCGGCGCGACGCCGCCTAGACGATGATCGGGACAGTGCCGCCGTCGGCGCTCCACGCCGCGCCGGTCACGTACGAGGCGCGCGGAGAGCAGAGGAAGGCGATCACCGACGCGATCTCCTCAGGCTCCGCGAGCCGGCCGAGCGGGCGCCCGCCGCCGACCGCCGCGAGCACCTCGTCGCGCGTCTTACCGGTGCGCGCCGCCTGCTGGTCGGCGAGCCCGCCCTCGGCGAGCCAGGCCTCCGTCGCGGTCGGACCCGGCGTGACGGCGTTCGAGCGGATGCCGTCTTTCGCGTAGACGTCCGCGACGAGGCGCGAGAGCGAGAGCACCGCCGCCTTCGTCACCGAGTAGTCCGGCATCGACGCCGACGGGCGCTTTCCCGCCGTGGACGAGACGTTCACGATCACGCCGCTCCGCCGCTCCTTCATCCCGGGCAGCACGGCGCGGATCGTGCGGATGTAGCTCATGACGTTCAGTTGCCAGAGCGCGTCCCACTGCTCGTCGGTCACCTCCTCGAACGAGCGCTGGACGGCGAGGCCGATGTTGTTCACGAGGCAGTCGATGCGGCCGAGTCGGGCCTCGACCTCGCGGACGAGGCGCTCCGGCTCGCCGGGCCGACCGAGATCGGCGGCGAGGTGCAGTGCCTCCCCCACCCCGGGAGCCGCGTCGCGGCGGCCCGACGTGACGACCCGGGCTCCCTCGGCGGCGAGGAGCCGGGCGCTCTCGAGACCGATGCCGCCGGTCGAGCCGGTGACGAGGCAGACGGTGTCGCGCAGTCCGAGATCCACGGCTGGCTAGCGTAGACGTCTCGATGACGACGCTGCTGCTGGTACGCCACGGCGAGACCGACTGGAACGCGGAAGGTCGCCTCCAGGGCCACACCGACCGGCCGTTGAACGACTTCGGGCGCCGGCAGGCGCGAGCGCTCGCCGAGCGCCTCGCGCAGGACGAGATCCACGCGATCTACGCGAGCGACCTCTCACGGGCGCGCGAGACGGCGGAGATCGTCGGCCTGCGGCTCGGCCTGCCGATCGCGCTCGAGCCCGGGCTCCGCGAACGGAACTGGGGCACGTGGGAAGGACTCACGGGAGCGGAGCGCGATCGGGTCGAGTTCGTCGGCGAGGCGCCGGAGGAGCATGCCGGGCGGGTGCTCGCGGCAGTGCGGGCGATCGCGGAGCGCCACCCCGGCCTCCGGGTCGTCGTCGTGACGCACGGCGGGTCGCTGCGGCGCGTCCAGGCAGCCGCCTACGGGATGGCCCTGCCCGTGGTGGAGAACTGCGCGGTCTGGACCGTCGCGCACGAGGAGGGCGCCTTCAGGGCGATAGACTGACTCCCGGGCGTGGAGGACTACACCGGCAAGTACAAGGGTGAGCAGGTCGAGGTCGCACTCTTCGGCGGCGAGTACCAGGAGGGCGTGCTGACCGCCTACTGCTACGTCGACGAGGTCGCGCACATCGAGTTGAACGGCCACATCCTCGTACCGCTGCAGAACATCGCCTCGCTCCACTGCTCGAGCCGCTGCGACGCGCAGCAGAACGAGGACTGGCCGCCGCGCGGGCTGCTCGACGACGACGGGCCGCGAGGCGAGCCGGACGAATCGTAGGTCCGCGGTGCGCTTCATCGCTGCGCGCAACATCCTCAAGGCCTGGCTTCTGCTCGTCGGCATCTGCGGCGTGCTCGCGCTCGTCGGGTGGGAGCTCGGAGGATTGCGTCTCCTCTCGATCTTCGTCTTCTGCGCACTGCTGCTCGTGACCGGCGCGTACTGGTCGTTCGACCGTGTCGTGCTCGGCATGGTCGGCGCGCGGGAGCTCCCGGTCGGCGAAGCGCCGCTCCTCCACTCGACGGTCGAGCGGCTCGCGGCGCTGGCCGGCGTCGTGAAGCCGCGGCTGTATCTCATTCCCGACGGGTTGCCGCGCTCGCTCGCGACCGGCCGCGGGCCGCGCGCGTCGTCGATCGCGATCAGCATGGGCTGCCTCTCGGCCTGCCCGCCCGCCGAGCTCGAGGGCGTGCTCGCGCACGAGCTCGCCCACGTGCGGCATCGCGATGTCGCACTCCAGACCGCCGTCGTCGTGCTCGCCGCGTCGATCGTCGAGCTCAGCCGCATCGGTGGCCTCCTCGAGCGCGCCTTGCTCTTCGTGCTCGGGCCCGTCGCCGCGGCGTGCGTGCACGTCCTGCTGTCGCCGAAGCGGGAGTTCGAGGCCGATCGCGCCGCGGCGCGGCTGTGCGGCTCGCCCCATGGGATCGCCGACGCGCTCACGCGGCTCGAGCAGGCTGCCGAGCTCGTCGAGTTCCAGGCGAGCCCGGCGACCGAGCCGCTCTATCCGTTCAACCCTTTCATGGAGGAGGGGCTCGCCGCGCTCTTCGTCACGCACCCGCCGATCGGCGAGCGCGTCCGGCGGCTGCGCGAGCTCGACCCAACCTGGCGTGCGAAGGCGAAGCCCGAGGCCGCTTGACGACGCTCGCCATCCCGCCGGAAGAGTTCGCCGCGCGTCGCGAGGCGCTCGCGGCGCGCCTCGAGGAGCGCGGCCTCACCGGCTGCGTGCTCTTCGACACGCACCGCGTCTCGTACTACACCGGGTTCTCGTTCATTCCCACCGAGCGGCCGATCGCGTTCGCGCTCGCGGCCGGCGGGCGCGGCGGCATGCTCGTGCCGCGGCTCGAGGTCGAGCATGCGCAGGCGAACGCGGCGGTATCCGAGGTCGCGCACTACGACGAGTTTCCCGGCGAGCGCCATCCGATGGAAGCGCTCGCGGAGCTGCTCGGCGCACTCGGCGTGCGGGGCCGGGTCGGCGCCGACACGGACGGCTACCCGTGGGTGTTCGGCTACCGCGGCCCGTCGCTGACGGAGCTCACCGCGGTTGCGCCGGCACCGATCGCAGATCTCGTCGAGGACCAGATGATGGTCAAGAGCGACGCCGAGCTCGCGCTCCTGCGCGAGAGCTGCAAGTGGGCGAACCTCGCGCACACGTTGTTGCAGCGCTACACGCGCCCGGGCATCTCCGAGACCGAGGTCGAGAACCGCGCGTCGACCGAGGCGACCTACGCGATGCTCGACGCGATCGGGCCGATCTACCGCGCGCAGAGCCTGTGGTACTCCGGCGCGGTCGCCGGCTATCGCGGCCAGATCGGGCGCAACGCGGCGATCCCGCACGCGCTTCCGAACAACATCGTCTTCAAGGCGGGCGACGTGCTGGTCACCGGGGCGACCGCGCCCGTGTGGGGTTACCACTCGGAGCTCGAGCGGACGATGGTGATCGGCCCGCCGAGCGACGAGCAGAAGCGGATGTTCGAGCACATGGTCGCGCTGCAGGATCGCGCGGTCGACGCGATCCGCCCCGGCATTCCGTGCGCCGAGGTCGACCGGCGCGTGCGCGCGTACTACGAGGAGCACGGCCTCTGGGAGAACTGGCGCCACCACGTCGGGCACGCGATCGGGCTGCGCTACCACGAGGGTCCGTTCCTCGACCGCGGCGACGAGACGGAGATCCGTCCGGGCATGGTGTTCACCGTCGAGCCCGGCCTCTACTCGGCCGGTCTCGGCGGCTTCCGCCACTCCGACACGGTCGCGGTCACCGGCGACGGGATCGAGTGGCTGACCTTCTACCCGCGCGATCTCGACAGCCTGACGCTGCCGGCCTAGGGGAAGAGACAGAAACGGGCCGCCCGAAGGCGACCCGTTTCCCAAAACAAAATCGGCGGCGACCTACTCTCCCGGGAGGTTGCCCTCCGAGTACCATCGGCCCTGGCAGGCTTGACTTCTCTGTTCGGAATGGGAAGAGGTATTTCCCCGCCGGTAAGACCGCCGAACTGTCAAAGGCGCGCACAACGCTGCACCCTCAAAACTCCATAGCGACCCTACACGGATGTTCAAATCAAGACCTCGGGCAATTAGTACGGGTGCGCTGAACACATTGCTGCGCTTACACGCCCCGCCTATCGACGTGGTGGTCTCCCACGGCCCTTACTCCTTCTAGAGGATGGGAGCTCTCATCTCGAGGTGGGCTTCCCGCTTAGATGCTTTCAGCGGTTATCCCATCCAGACGTGGCTAATCAGCAGCGCCGTTGGCACGACGACTGATACACCAGAGGTCTGTTCATCTCGGTCCTCTCGTACTAGAGACGACTCCTCTCAAAGCTCCAACGCCCATGGTGGATAGGGACCGAACTGTCTCACGACGTTCTGAACCCAGCTCGCGTACCGCTTTAATGGGCGAACAGCCCAACCCTTGGGACCTGCTTCAGCCCCAGGATGCGACGAGCCGACATCGAGGTGCCAAACCCTTCCGTCGATGTGGACTCTTGGGAAGGATAAGCCTGTTATCCCCGGAGTACCTTTTA
>DATKQO010000066.1:0-30919 GCA_035532715.1 Gaiellaceae bacterium
TTTAATGGACCAAATTTCTCCCTCGAGACTGTTCCATTCGTCAAGACACTGGTCTAGTATCCGGGACGTGACAGCGGCGGCGCAGACGGTCGATGAACGCTGGACCGGTGTGGCGTGAGGCCTTCCTGGGTCGAGCATGCACCGTCTCGGCCCCGGTGCCCTCTTCGGGCGGCCGGCCGCCGATGACGATGTGTGGCCGGGCCCACCCGGCGGGTGGATGCCCGCCGAACCTTGACTCCCCGGTGGCGGCCGAATTACCGTCGGCCGGTCGTGCAGCGGTGCGGAGTGCGACGCACAGGGGTCATGACGCCGACGAACCGAGTCCCTCCGGAAGCCAGCACAAGCGAGGAGGACGCACTTGACGAGATCGTGATCGGAGGGGCGCGGCGGTTCGCGTCGCGTCGACCGCCTCGTGGCTCAAGTCCTTAGGAAGCGACAGAATCAGAGGAGAGACCTGATGAGATCGACGAAGATCAAAATCGGTGTTGCATGCGCCGCCAGCGGCCTTCTCGCGCTGATGCTGACGGCGGCCGCCATCGGCGCGGGGAACGCAGCACCGATCGGCTCGGGCACGGCATCCGCGAAGAAGGCCGTGTGCGGCATGGGCACCGGCAAGAAGGCGAAGGGAACGCCGATCAAGCTCGGCGGGATCGACATGCTCATCCCAGGCGTCGACTTCACGACCATCGGCAAGGTTGCGGCGGCGTACTTCGCCTGCGTCAACGACAACGGCGGCATCAACGGCCGGCCGATCCAGTACACGCTCTACAACGAGCAGCTCAATCCGGCGCAGGAGGCCTCGCTCGCGCGCAAGCTGATCCAGAGCGACAAGGTCGTCGGCGTCGTCGGCAACACGAGCTTCGCGGAGTGCGGAACGAACGCGAAGTACTACGAGAGCAAGGGCTACGTCGTCATCGGGGCCGGCGTGCAGGCGGAGTGCTACAGCACCCCGGCGTTCGCCGAGGTCAACTCGGGCCCGCGCTACAGCAACGTCGGCGCCGCGCAGGCGCTCGTCAAGGCCGGCGTCAAGAAGCTCGCGATCGCCTCGCCGGACACGATCTCGGCGTACGCGGACGGCGGGCCTGCTCTGGTGGCCCAGGCCGCCGGCATCCCGGTCAAGATCTTCCCGACCCACCTGCCGGTGACCGACGCAACCTCGCAGCTGCTCCAGATGTACCAGTTCGCCGGTGACGGCGGCGGCATCCTGCTCGACTTCACCCCCGACACGGCCCCGGCGTTCATGAAGGCCGCCGAGGATCAGGGCATCGTCGGCAAGGTGAAGTGGGGATCGTCGACCCCGATCGCGAACACGTTCATGGCCGGGCAGTTCTCGCCGGCGTTCGACGGGCATCTCTGGATCGACAACGAGTTCAGCAACGTCGACCCGACGGTCGGCCCGGACTCGGCGCTCATGTTCCAGGTCCTGAAGAAGTACGCGAAGACCATCGCCCCGCAGGCGTTCGCACAGATGGGCTACCTCGACGGGAAGTTCGCGGTGAACGCACTGCTGAGCGTCAAGGGGCCGATCACCGCGAAGTCGTACAACGCGGCGGTCAGGGCGCTGAAGAACCAGAAGACGGACATGCTCTGCCGTCCGTTCTACGTCGGGAACCTGCCGTACCACATCCCGAACAACTCGAACATCATCGTCGACTACAAGGCCGGCAACGTGGTCGTGAAGCACGGCTGCACGGCCTTCCAGGCGGTCGACAAGGCAATCTCCCAGACACGCATCTGGGAGAAGAAGTACCACCTGCAGGGCTAAGGACGGGATGGAGATCAGGGTGACCGGAGGCTTCGAATGAACCACGTGCTCGGCTTCAGCGTGTTCGGCGTCGACTGGCAGTTCATCAAGCCGTTCATCGTCATCGGCCTCGCCTTCGGGGGCGTCTACGCGCTCTCCGGCGTGGGGCTGGTCGTGCTGTACCGGGCCACCGGTGTGCTGAACGTCGCGTTCGGCGCCATCGGAGCCGCCGGCGCCCTGATCGCCTATTACCTCCTGAACCACACGAGTTGTCCCGACTGGCTCGCGTTCTCGATCTGCGTCGCGTTCGGTGGGGTCGTCAACCTTGCCTACGGCATGGTTTTCGGCCCCGCCTTCGCGCGGCGCGACCCGCTCGTGAAGATGATGGGGACGCTCGGGCTCGCCCTCGTCCTGCTCGGCCTGATGGCGTGGCGCGCCCCGGCGGGCGGCGCGTTCGCACGCTTCCTTCCCTTGCCGAGCTCGCAGCACCACTTCGAGATCCTGAAGACGACCGTGAGCCTCACGCAGGTGATCGCGATCGGCGTCGCGCTCGCGATCACAGCCGGGGTCAGCCTCTTCCTGCGCGTGACGAAGCTCGGCACCGCCATGCGTGCGCTCGCGAACGACCGCGAGGCGACCGCAACGCTCGGCGTTCCCGTACGCAGGGTCGAGGCCGCCGCCTGGTTCGGCTCGGGGCTCGCCTGCGGCGGCGCCGGGCTCATGCTTCCGGATCTCCTCACGTCCCTCGACTACTCCGCGCTGACGTTCCTCGTCATCTCCTCGCTCGCCGCCGCGCTGATCGGGCGCCTGAGCTCGCTCTGGGTGACGATGTTCGGCGGGCTCGCGGTCGGCGTCGCGCAGTCCGTGCTCAGCCCGTACGGCAACGTTTCCGCCTATCGGTCTTCGGCGCCGTTCGTGCTGGCGATCGTCGCGCTCCTCTACCTCTCGCGCAGGCGCGTCGTCACGATCTCGCGGGCGACTGGGTGAGCGTCGCGAACGCGCCGACCGGACGCGCCGACGTGGCGCGCGCCGTGCAGAGCATCGGAAGGGCGAACGCCGTTCGCGGCGTGGTCATCGTGGCGCTCTTCGCGATCGCCGTCTTCGCGCTGCCGCACCTCGCCGGCGCCGACTGGGTCACGACGTTCACGAGCGTCGCCATCTACTCGATCGTCGCTCTCGGCTTCGGGATCCTCTACGGCAGGGTTGGTCTGATCTCGCTCGGCCAGGTCGCGCTGCTCACGATCGGCTGCTGGGTCGGAGCGCGTCTCGCCTACGCGAGCTCCCTCCCGTTTCCCTTGCTCCTGCTCGCCGCGGGCGGTGTCACGTGCGTCATCGGCGTGCTCGTCGGCCTGCCGGCGCTGCGTCTCTCCGGCCTGTATCTCGCGCTCGTCACGCTCATGTTCGCCGGCGCCACGACGGTCGTCCTGTCGGTGACCGACTTCCCGAACGGAGGCGGCGGCTTCACGGGTCGCTCCGCCGCGGATGCGCTGACCACCAGCACGCCGGCGGTGCGCAGGCCTTCGTGGGCCGTCGGCGACGTCGCGTACTACCGCTACACCGTGATCGTCGCGGCGCTCCTGTTCCTGCTCGCGCTGCTCCACGTGTCGGGCAAGCCGGGACGCGCGTGGGCGTCGATCCGCGAGAGCGAGCCGGCTGCGCTCGCTGCCGGCGTGAACATCACGCTCTACAAGCTCTGGGCTTTCGCACTCGCGTCGTTCGTCACGGGCGTCGCAGGCTGCCTGCTCGCCGCGCAGGTCGGCGTGCCGCGCGCGATCACCTTCCAGACGCAGGACTCGCTGACGCTCGCCGCGACCGCGTTGATCGGCGGCATCTTCAGCATCTGGGGCGCGATCGTCGCCGGCGTCTTCAACCAGCTCCTGCCGTTCCTCTTCCAGGCCGTGTGGGGTTTGAACCCGAACTTCCTGCTCATCATCTTCGGCGTCGGTCTCCTGCAGGTGCTGCTGACGGCGCCCGGCGGTCTCGTCGAGCAGTTCCCGAAGGACATGGCCAACCTGGCGCGGCTGCTCTTCCACGGCGTGCGCCGGCTGGCCGGAGGAAGGGGGAAGGCGTCGTGATCGAGGTCGGCGACCTCACGGTCCGGTTCGCCGGCGTCACGCCGATCGACGACATGAGCGTGGTCTTCCCGGGCGGCACGTGCGGGCTGATCGGCCCGAACGGCGCGGGCAAGACGACCTTCTTCAACGTCCTCAGCGGCTTTGTCAAGCCTGCCGCCGGCTCGATCGCCGCGTTCGGCGAGAACATGCTCCGTATGGCCGACTACCGGCGGGCACGCTGGGGTCTTCGGCGCACCTTCCAGACCGAGATGGCGATCGAGAAGCTCTCCGTGTACGACAACGTGGCGATGATCCACGAGCACTCGGGCGCCAAGCGCTCGTCACGCCGCGCCGACGTGCTCGCGGCGATCGACTTCGTCGAGCTCGAGGCGTCGCCGAAGGCCAAGGTGGGAGAGCTCGGTGCGCGGGAGCGGCGGCTCGTAGAGGTCGCCCGCGCGGTCGTCGGCCATCCGCGCGTCGTCCTGCTCGACGAGCCCGCTGCGGGGCTGCCGGACGAGGAGACACGACGGCTCGGCGGGGTGATCCAGAAGATCCCGCAGCAGTTCGGCGCGCTCGTCATCCTCGTCGACCACGACATGACGCTCGTGTCGTCCTGCTGCGAGACGACGGCGGTGCTCGACTTCGGCAAGCTGATCGCGTCGGGGCCGACCGCCGAGGTGCTGCGCAACGAGCACGTGATCCGCGCATATCTCGGCACGGAGGAACAGCTGTGAGCGAGGCGGACGCGGGCCCCACCCTCCGTCTCGACGGGCTGTGCGTGCCTCGCGGCGGGCGTCCCGTCGTCAGCGACGTCACGCTCGAGATCCCGCCGGGGCAGGTGACGGCCCTGCTCGGCGCGAACGGCGCGGGGAAGTCGACCATGGTGCTCGCGGTCGCCGGCATCCTGCGACCGAGCAGCGGCCGGGTGCTGCTCGGCGATCGCGATCTGACGCGCCTACGGCCGGAGCAGGTGCGGACGGCCGGCGTCGCGGTCGTTCCGGAGGGGCGGCGGCTCCTGCCGGCGCTCACGGTCGAGGACAATCTCCGCGTTGCGACCTATTCGCTCAGCAGCGCGCACGCGAAGGAGAGAATCGCCTACGCGCTCAAGCTCTTCCCCGAGCTCGAGAAGCGCTGGGGCGCACCGGCGCGCCTGCTCTCGGGCGGCGAGCAGCAGATGGTCGTGCTCGCGCAGGCTCTCGTCTCCCGGCCGCGGACGCTGCTCGTCGACGAGCTGTCCCTCGGTCTCGCCCCGGTCGTCGTCAAGCGTCTCGTGCCGACGCTCGAGACCGTCGCCGCCGAGGGCGTCGGCGTTCTCCTGATCGAGCAGTTCGCCCACGTCGCGCTCGCGCTCGCCGAGACCGCGTACGTGATCGAAGGCGGACGCATCCGCTATAGCGGCTCGGCTCAGAAGCTCAGGGACGAGCCCGAGCTTCTCCATTCGGCGTACCTGCTTCGGGACCTGGATACGAGCGGAGCGCCGGGCTAGGGAACGAGCACGGCGCGGCCGGTGACCTCGCCGTCCCGGAGCTTCGCGAGCACGTCGTTCACGTCGTCGAGCGTGTGCGTCTCCGTCTTCAAGATCACCTTGCCTGCCGCGTGGAGCTGGAGGAGCTCCCAGAGATCGACCCAGGTGCCGACGAGGTTGCCGACGACCGCATGCTCGTTCACGACGAGCGCTCCGGACGGGATCGAGATCGTCCCGCCGTACCCGATGACGGAATAGGTTCCGCCGCGCGCGAGCATCGCGGCCGAGTCGGCGTGCGTCTGGTCGGTCCCGACGAAGTCGAAGACGATGTCGGCGCCGCGCCCCCCGGTCGCTTCGCGGACGGCGTCGGCTCCCTCGACGACCTCGTCCGCTCCGAGCTCCGCCGCGAGCCGGCGTCTGCGCTCGTCGGTGTCGACCGCGATCACCGAGCTCGATCCGAGTGCGCGCACGAGTTGCAGCGCGATGTGCCCGACGCCGCCGACGCCGATCACGACGGCGGTCGAGCCGGGGACCGCGAGGTGCGCGAGCCTCCGGACCGCGTGGTAGGCGGTGAGCCCCGCATCCGCGTGCGGCGCCACGGCGGCCGGCTCGACGCCTGCGGGCAGTCGGACGAGCGAGCGCTCCGACACGAGCACGTACTCCGCGAAACCGCCGTCGACGGAGAGGCCGGTGAACTGGTGGCGGTCGCAATGCATGTCGTTGCCGCGGCGGCACGCGACGCAGAGGCCACAGCTGTAGGGCGGATACACGAGCACCGAGTCGCCCTTCGCGACCGTCGAGACGCCGGCGCCCACCTCCTCGACCCAGCCGGCGTTCTCGTGCCCGAGCACGCGCGGCAGCGTGACACCGGCGGGCTCCATCAACCCGTCGATCGCGTGCAGGTCGGTTGCGCACACGCCGGCGCCGCCGATGCGGACGAGCACGTCCGAAGGCTGGGCGACCTCCGGTATCGGCCGTTCGACGGATTCGAGTGGCCGGTGATACTCGCGTAAGAGGGCGGCTCTCACGGGTTGAACCTCTCGTCGGGGGCGACTGCGACCTCGAGTACGAGCGGCTCCGTGCGCGTGCCGAGGCTCGGAACGATCTCGTCGAGCGCCGCGAGGAGCTCGTCGTGTGTCTTGACCTTACGCGCCGCGCAGCCGAAGGCCTGCGCGAGCCCGGAAACGTCGACCTCGACGGCCGGCCACGGGCCCGCGCCGCCGTGGATCTCGGCGAGCCGGTCCATGATCGCGTATCCGCCGTTCGAGAGAATGACGAAGAGCGCGCCGGCGTGGTACTGCGTCGCGCTCCAGAGCGCCTGGATCGAGTAGAGCGACGACCCGTCGCCGACGATTGCGACGACGGGACGCCCGGGCAGCGCCATGCGCAGGCCGGTTGCAGCCGGCATCGCGAATCCGAGGCCGCCCATCGCCGGGCTGAGCGACGTGAGCGGCAGGCGGGCGGGGAGACGCGCGAGCAGCTCGGCGCGGCTCGACGGCGACTCCTCGATCACGATCGCATCGTGCGGCAGCCGCTCTCCGAGCGCCTGCAGGACGTGCCCTGCGCGCAGGCGTTCCCCGTCACCGGGGGGAGCCGGCGGCGCCGGCGGTGCGAACGGCTTGCCGGCAGCCTCGTCGCGCGCGGGCACGAGCTTCGCGAGCGCCTCGCACACCGCCGCCGGGTGTCCGATGATCGCGAGCTCCGCCGTGCTGCGGTGAACCTCCGCCGGATCGCGGCTGACGACGGCGACGCGCGTGCCCGCTTCGACGAAGGGCCCGGGCGCGAACGGGTACTGGCGGAAGGCAGGACCGCCGACGACGAGCAGCGCGTCGTACGGCGCGAGCGCTTCGCGCAGCCGCTTGCGGTCGGCCGGCAGATGGCCGGCGAATTGCGGGTGGTCCTGCGGGAAGCCTGCGCTGCCGCCGAACGGCTCCTGCCACACCGGGCACCCGAGGCGCTCGGCGAGTGCGAGCAGCGCATCCCAGCTCTCGGGCTCGTCGGCGAAGGAGCCGGCGACGAGCGCGGGGCGCTGCGAGTCGGCAAGGAACGCGGTCAGCGCTCCGATCGTCTCGGGGTCGACGCCGGCTGCGCGCAGCACGCGACGCGGCGCGAGCCGTTCCGCGTCGGCCCCGGCGTCGGCGACCCAGTCGTCCATCGGCACGATCACGACCGCCGGGCCGCGACCCGTGACGGCCTCGTGGTAGGCGCGCGCAACCGCGCCGGGCACATCCTGCGCGCGCACCGGCTCGTCGATCCACACGGGATACTCGCCTGCGAGCCCGCGCAGCCTGCCGGCGAGAAACGGCTGCGCTGCGAGATGGCGGCGGTCCTGCTGGCCGACGATCACGACGAGCGGCGCCCGGTTCACCCGGGCTGTGGCGATCGCGGAGATCCCGTTCGCGAAGCCCGCGGTCGTGTGCAGGATCGCGAGCGCGGGGCGGCCGCGTCCGAGGGCGAAGCCGATCGCCATGCCGACGACCGAGCTCTCGTGGACGCCGAGCACGAAGTGCAGGTCGTCCGGCAGGTCGGCGAGCAGCATGATCTCCGTCGAGCCGGGATTCGCGAACAGCGTCGTCAGGTCGTACTCGCGTAGCACGTCGAACGTCGCATCGCGGACAGACCTGACCGTCACCTGCATGCTCCTCGCCGGATACGCACCGAGATGCCTAGAACGAGAACGGTTCGGCCTTCCCGCGCGGGGTCATGAAACGCTCTCCTCCATCGTCGTGAGTGCGGGGTTGCGCCCGCTGATCAGGTCGGCGGCCTTTTCGGCGATCATGATCGCCGCTGCGTTCGTGTTCGCGCGCGTGATCGTCGGCATGACCGACGCGTCGACGACGCGCAGGCCGTCGATGCCGTAGACGCGCAGTTGCGGGTCGACGACGGCGCCGATCGCGCAGGTCGAGGTTGGGTGATAGACGGTCTGCCCGGCACGCTTGACGAAGCGCATGATCTCCTCGTCCGAATCGCCTGCAGGCACGCTGAACGCCGTGCGGGCCACCTTCTTCAGGGGTGCCTGCTCGGCGATCTCCATCGCCATGCGCACGCCCTCGATCATCGCCCGGCGATCTTCATCGGTCGTGAGGAAGTTCGTCAGGACCCGCGGCTTCGAGTCCGGCAGCGGCGCGCGCAGCATCACGCGGCCGCGGCTCGTCGGCTTCACGACGACAGGACCGAAGCAGTAGCCGCTGCAGTGCGGCGCGGTCAGCCCTTCGTCGTAGAACATCGAGGGCGCGTAGTGGAACTCGATGTCGGGCGCAGGCAGGTCAGGCCGGGTGCGGAAGAACGCGCCGGCCTCGGGGATGTTCGAGGTGAGCGGTCCGTTGCCCTGCTCGAAGGCTGCGAAGTTCTCCGGCGTGAACGTGCCGTAGAGCGACGCCTCGTCCGTCTCGTAGTTGAGCTGCGCCATGCAGTGGTCCTGGAGGTTGTGGCCGACGGGGAGGTCCTCGCGCACCTCGATCCCGTAGAGCGGCAGCTCGTCCGCAGGCCCGATCCCGGAGATCATCAGCAGCACGGGCGACTGGTACGCGCCGGCCGAGAGGATGACCTCACGCTCGGCCCGGATCTCCTCGACGGCGCCGCCGCGCGCGATCTCGACCCCGACGGCGCGCGTGCCGTCGAACAGGATCCGCAGCGCCATCGTGTCGGTGAGCACGTGCAGGTTCGGCCGGCCGGCGGCAGGATGGAGGAACGCTGCGGCCGTGGAGCAGCGGCGGCCGTTGCGCTGCGTCAGCTGGAAGCGCCCGACGCCGTCCTGGCGCGCGCCGTTGAAGTCGGGGTTGTACTCGTGACCGGCCGCCACGCTCGCCTCGATCATCGTCTCGATCAGCGGGCTCATCGCGCGGCTGTCCGACACGGCGAGCGGACCGCCGACGCCGTGGA
Source organism: Gaiellaceae bacterium (assembly GCA_035532715.1). GTDB lineage: Bacteria > Actinomycetota > Thermoleophilia > Gaiellales > Gaiellaceae > Palsa-739. The sequence continues at coordinate 9,146 of DATKQO010000066.1, forward strand.
ACTCGTCTGCGCCGCGCTCGTTGTCCTCCGAGCGCCGGTAGTACGGCAGCACCTCGTCGTAGCTCCAGCCGTCGGCGCCCCCGGCCGCCCACCCGTCGTAGTCGGCGCGGTTGCCTCGGACGTAGATCATCGCGTTGATCGAGCCCGAGCCGCCGATCACCTTGCCGCGCGGGAGGAAGAGGCGCCTGCCGCCGAGGCCGGGCTCCTCTTCGCCGAGGAGGTCCCAGTCGACGGTCGACTTGAGCAGCATCGGGAACGCGGCCGGCATCGCGATCTCCGGCCGGCTGTCGGGCCCGCCTGCTTCGAGCAGCGCCACCTGCACGCCGGGGTCCTCGGTCAGGCGGGCCGCGAGGACGCACCCCGCAGATCCTGCGCCGACGATCACGTAGTCGTACACCACCCCTCCTTCATTGTCAGGCCGCCTGAGATTATGGTCGTTCGGGATCGGCAGGGCAACTACGCGCCGCTCCGGCCGATGAGCGTTCGCACGGCGGCGACGACGTCGTCCGCGCCCGGCACATAGGCGTCCTCGAGCGGCGCGCTGAACGGGATCGGGGCGAACGGCGCGCCGATGCGCGCGACCGGCGCGTCGAGGAAGTCGAAGGCCGCCGCCTGTACCTGCGCTGCGATCTCGGCGCCGAAGCCGCCGTGCTCGACCGCCTCGTGCGCAATCACGAGGCGGCCGGTGCGCTCGACGGACTCGACGATCGTCTCGAGGTCGAGCGGCACGAGCGAACGGGGGTCGATCACCTCGGCCTCGATGCCGTCCTCGGCTGCGAGACGGTCCGCCGCCGCGAGCGCGTCGTCGACGAGCGCAGAGAGCGCGACGATGGTGACGTCGCCGCCGCGGCGGAGCGTCGCGGCCCGGCCGATCGGCACCGGCGGCGCCGGGTCGGGCACCTCGCCCTTACGGAAGTAGAGCGTCTTGTTCTCGATGAAGACGACGGGATTGGGATCGGCGATCGCGCTGGCGAGGAGCCCTGCCGCGTCGGCGGCGCGACTCGGCATCACGACCTTCAACCCCGGCACGTGCGTGAGCCAGCTTTCGAGGCTCTGCGAGTGCTGCGCTGCGCCGCGCTGTCCGGCGCCGCCCTGCGTACGCAGCACGAGCGGCACGTTCAGCTGGCCGCCCGACATGAAGTGCGCCTTCGCGGCGGCATTCACGAGTTGGTCGAGCGCAAGCGTGATGAAGTCGACGAACATGATCTCGAGCACCGGGCGCAGGCCCGACTGCGCCGCGCCGATCGCCACGCCCGTGATCGCGGCCTCGCTGATCGGCGTGTTGATCACGCGCGCGGTGCCGAATTCCGCGGCGAGTCCGGCTGTCGCGGTGTACGGGCCGCCCTCAGCGACGTCTTCGCCGAGCACGAACACGCGCTCGTCCGCACGCATCGCGTCGGCGAGCGTATGCGTGATCGCCTTGATGTAGGTCGTCTCAGGCATGCGCGTAGACCATCTGCTCGATCAGGCCGGTCGCGGGAAACGGGCTTTCGCGCGCGAAGCGCGTCGCCTGTTCGACCGCCGCTGCCGCCTCGGCCTCCACGGCGGGCAGCGCGTCCTCGGTGAACCAGCCCTGCGCGACTCCGGTGCGCTGCAGCCGGAGGATCGGATCCTTCTCCTGCCAGTCGGCGGCGGCGAGCGCCTCGCGATAGCGGCCGGGGTCCCCCTCGTAGTGGCCGCGCAGCCGGTGCGTCAGGCACTCGAGCAAGAAGGGACCGCCGCCCGCGCGCGCCGCGGCGAGATAGCGGCCGAACGTGTCCCATACGGCGAAGACGTCGTTGCCGTCGACCGTTTCGCGCTCCATCTCGTACGGGGCGACGACGTCGCTCACCCGCTCGACGTTCGTGTGCGCCGAGCGCGGCGTGAACTCTGCGAAGCCGTTGTTCTCGCAGACGAGGATGAGCGGCAGACCCCACAGCGTCGCGAGGTTCACGGTCTCGTTGAAGTGACCGGCCTGCACGGCCCCGTCGCCGAAGAAGACGGCCGCGACCGAGTCGCCGCCGCGCAACCGTGCGGCGAGTGCGCTGCCGAGCGCGATCGGGATGTTGCCGCCGACGACGCCGGTCGCTCCCATGAAGCCGTGCTCGACGTCCACGACGTGCATCGAGCCGCCGAGGCCGCGGCAGAGCCCACCGTCGCGGCCCATCAGCTCCGCCAGCATGCGGTCGAGCGGCGCGCCCTTCGCAATCGCGTGTCCGTGCGCGCGGTGGCCCGAGTACACCGCGTCGTCGTCGCGCAGTTGCGTGCACACCCCGGCGGCAACGCCTTCTTGCCCGACGCTGAGGTGGATCAGGCCGTGCACCTCGTTCGCGCGGGCGAGCAGGCCGACCCGCTCCTCGAAGAGGCGGATCCGCCACATCGTCGCGAGCAGGCGCAGAGCCTGGTCGCGACGAGGTGGCGGCGCTCCCACTACGCCGTGACCGGGGCCGACCCGAGCACCTGCTGCACGGCCGCGACGATCTTCTCGTCGTTCGGCATGACCCACGCCTCGAGTGGCTCGCTGTACGGGATCGTCGCGTCGAGCGCCGTGACCTGCACGATCGGCGCCTTCAACGAGGAGAACCCGTGCTCGGCCACCTCGCCCGCGATCACCGTCGAGACCGACGCGTGGCGGGTCGCCTGATCGACGAGGACGAGCCGCCCGGTCTTGTCGACCGACTCGAGGATCGTCTGCGTGTCGAGCGGCGCGAGCGTGCGCGGGTCGATCACCTCGGCCTGGATGCCCTGCGCCGCGAGTTGCTCTGCGGCGCCGAGCGCACGGTCGACCGTCCAGCCGGTGGCGACGATCGTCACGTCGCTGCCCTCGCGCCGCACGCACGCCTCGCCGAACGGAACGAGGTACTCGCCGTCGGGCACCTCGCCGTGCTCGAGCGTCAGCAGGTAGTGGTGGAGGTAGACGACGGGGTTGTCGTCGCGAATCGCCGTCGCCATCAGGCCTTTCGCGTCGGCAGCCGTAGACGGCATGACGACCTTCAGGCCGGGGACGCCCATGAAGAGCGCGCCGATCGTGCCGGTGTGCTGGCCCGCCCAGCCGGCGGTGAACCCGAAACCGGCCTTCAGCACGAGCGGCACCTTCACCTGGCCGCCGCTCATCGCCCGGAAGCGCGGCGCCTCGTTCAGGACCTGGTCCATCGCGACGAGCATGAACTCCGCCATGTAGAGCTCGACCACCGGGCGGAACCCTGCGAGTGCCGCGCCGATGCCCATGCCGATCTCGGCGGTCTCGGAGATCGGGGTGACGCGGACGCGGTCCGAGCCGAACGCGTCGACGTACGGCTCGTTCTCCGTCGTCGCCATGTTCTGGCCGAAGTAGAGAACGGTGTCGTCTCGCTCCATCTCGAGCCTGATCGCCTCGTCGATGGCGGCGATGAAGGGCAGTTCGTGTGCCATGGTTTCGATCGCCTCCTAGGCGTAGACGTACTCGAGGGACGACTCGACGTTCGGGAACGGGCTGTCGAGGCCGAAGCTCACGGCGGCCTGCATCTCGTCGCAGACGCGCGCGGCGAGTGCGTCGGCCTCGTCGGCCGAGAGCGTGCCGTCGGCGACAAGCCGGCCACGGAACGCGGGCACCGGGTCGCCCGCGAGCGCGGCTTCGTACTCCTCCGGCGCACCGAACTTCTCGATTGCCTCGTGCTCGGGGAAGTGCAAGGGCACGCCGGGCGGCGCGATGATGTTGCCGTGCGCCGAAAGGCGGTACATCTGCGACTCGACGAGCGTCGGGCCGTCGCCGGCGCGCGCACGCGCCACCGCAACGCCGACCGTCTCGTACACCGCGATCGGGTCCCGGCCGTCGATCGTCACGCCCGGCATGCTGAACGCCTTGGCCTTGACGGAGAGGTCGTCGCCGTGCGCGCGGTTCGCGTCCTCCTGCTCGGTGCGCGTGTGCACGTTGTAGCCGTTGTTCTCCATCACGAAGACGATCGGGAGCTTCCAGAGCGACGCGATGTTCAGCGACTCCGAGAACGCGCCCTGCTTCGATGCGCCGTCACCGAAGAAGCAGAGGACGACCTGCCCCTTCTTCCGGATCTGCGCGGCCCAGGCGGCGCCCGTTGCGTGCGGGATCCCCGCCGCGACGATTCCCGAGGTGCCCATGAAGCCGTTGGAGACGTCGACGAGGTGCATCGAGCCGCCGATGCCCTTGCAGAGGCCGTCCTTGCGCCCGTAGATCTCGGCCATCATCTTCTTCGGGTCGGTGCCGCGCACCAGCGGGTAGCCGTGGCAGCGATACGTCGCGAAGAACTGGTCGTCGGGGCCGAGTGTCGCCATCGAGCCGACGATCGACGCCTCCGCGCCGTCGGCGAGATGGGTGTGCCCGCGGATCACGCCCGGATGCTCGACGAACGTGCGCTTGACGCGCTCCTCGAACTCGCGGATGCGCAGCATCTGTTCGTACATCCAGACGAGCCGGTCGCGGTCGAGCTCCTGGACTCCCATCGGTGCGCTCACGTGGAGCTCCTCTCGTGTCCGAATTGGGCGGCGGTCGTCTCGTAGGCCCGCCGGAAGATCACGTCGATCGGATTGTTGCGCAACGCCTCCGAGAGCACTTCGACGCCCCAGGGCCCGGGGTAGCCGTGGCCCTCGCAGGCGTCGACGAAGGCGGGGATGTCGAACTCTCCCTCGCCGGGCAGCTCGCGGTGGTTGACGGTCTCGTCGACGAGGTCGTCCATGCTCTCGCGGCGACCGTCGCTCAACTCCACCCACGACAGGTACTCGAGCGGGATACGGCGGAGGTCGTCCGGCGCGATCCCGAGCTTCGACATGTGCCACGTGTCGATCGCGAGGCCGCCGTTCGCGGCGCCGGCTCCGGCGACGACCGTGAGCGCGGCGTCGAGGGTGGTGACGTTCACGTCGAAGGGCATGAACTCGTAGACGACCTTCGCGTCGGTGTGCTCGGCCGCATCGGCGCACAGCTCGGCGAAGCGCTCGCTCAGCTGCGAGAGGTCGGCCGGGACGCCGGGGATGTTGCCGACCTTGATGTGATGGGCGTCGAACACCGCGGCCGCGTCGAAGAGCAGCCGGCGGATCTCGTCGGATGCGACGCGACGCTCGTCCCCGGGGTCGAGGAACCAGTCCATGAGGAACTCGAGCTCGAGCCGGCGCAGCCCGTTCGCGTCGAAGATGTCCTTCATCTCCTGCAGGTTCTGCGTCTCGAGCGTGTGCTGCAGGTCGCTGTGCCAGATGCCGAGTCCCGCGAATCCGACCTTCTGCGCTTCGGCGCAGCGGTCGGCCCAGCTGAAGAGGCTCCACTCCCGCCCGGTGTGCACCTCGACCGGTCCGGAGACGGTCCAGTACAGGCCGAGCAGCTCGACGTCGCTGCTCACGCGCGCCCTAGTGTGGCCGGTACGAGGCCCGGACGACCTCGGCGTACGGGACCGGTGAGACGATCGCGCGGATCTCGGTCTGCACGTGGCGCTCGACCACCGGCTTCGCCGACCCGCCGTCCTCCTCGCCCCAGACGAGCGTGACCTCCGTGCCCGGCTCGCTCTGCTCGATGTCCACGATCGCGAGTGAAAGCATCGAGCTCTCGTTCGAGCTGTAGCCGGAGAACGTCGAGACGCCGACCATCTTCCCTTCCTTCAGGATCTTGTCGTTCGGCCAGGTCGAGTAGTTGGAGAGCGGGAGGTCGATGTACTTCGCGCGGTTCTCCTTCCGGAACATCGTTCCCATCGCGCGCGCGACATCGTCGCCGTTCCACGCGAGCGTCACCTTCGTGCGCTTTGGCTCGCCCATCTTCTCGAGCGCCTCGCGCCCGGTGAAGTCGTGGTCGAACTTCACGAACGACCCGTAGCCGAGGTCGTGCGGCGTCAGGTAGTAGTCGGAGATGTCGTCCGAGTAGAAGCTGCCGCCGAGCGAGCCGGTTCCCTCGTACCCGTTCGCGGGGAGCCACTCGCGGTAGGGCTTCAGGTCGTCGCCCGTGAAGATCGCGGGCAGCGGGCAGGGGATCCAGCCCGACTCGAGCGTGTTCGTCGCGTAGACGCGCGAGCCGACCTGCGCGAGGCCGAACTCCTTGCCGGCCTCCACGATCGCGGCCTTGACCTCGTCGCCCTCGGCCCACGGGCCGAAGAGCTCGAGCCCGGGCACGCCCGACATGCCGTGGTGCAGGGCGCGCACGGCGTGGCCGGCGATCGTGATCTCGCCCATGTTGAAGAACTTGATCTCGGGGAGCGAGCCGCCGGCGACCTTCTTCAGCACCTCGTTGGCGGTCGGGCCCTGCACCTGGAAGCGGTAGAGCCTGCGGCCCGCCGGGTTGACGGCGGAGCGCTCGTCGCGCTCGAAGGTCACGTCGTAGTTGCCGGTTTCGCCGTGGTACTGCACCCAGTTGTGGGCGGAGGGCCGTCCGACGAGGCTCAGCACGTCGTCGTCGAGGTAGAAGAGGATCGCGTCGCCGATCACGTAGCCGTCGTTGTTGCAGGCGACGAACTGCTTCGCCTTGTTCACGGCGAACGTCGCGAAGCTGTTGACGCCGGTGGCCGTGAGCAGCTTCAGCGCGTCCGGGCCCTTGATGGTCAGGTCGGTCATGTGGTGCGACTGGTCGAAGAGGCAGCACGTGTCGCGCCAGGCGTGTTGCTCGTCACGCCAGTTCGTGAACTCGGCGGGCACCTTCGGATACACGTAGGGCCCGATCTGCGAGTTCCGGGCGAGATCGACCGGATTCCCGACGGTCTCCAGCAGGCTTTCCAAGCTCTGTGAACTCATGGTTGGGCGCAGCTCCTTGTCTCGACCGATCCTTCTGGGTGCACGTCCTGCCGGTTCCCTGTGCGAGGATCCGGTCGTGCGCGCGTCTGCCGGCGGCGTCGGCCGACCGCAGCTGACATTCACAGGACGCTGCCCGTTTGTCAAGACGGTGTTCCGATTGATGGAACGAGGCGCTAGGATGCGCGCATGGGGAGCCGAACGCCCGACGGCAGCACCGGGACGTCGCAGTCGCTCGAGCGTGGGCTCGCGATCCTGTCCTCGTTCCACTCCGACCGGCCGCTGATCGGCGTCAGCGAGCTCTCGCGCGATCTCGACCTGAGCCGGTCGACGGCGCACCGCTACGTCGCGACGCTCGCGAAGCTCGGCTACCTCCAGCAGGACGCGGACTCGAAGCGCTACCGGCTCGGGCCGAAGGTGCTCGACCTCGGCTTCTCGGCGCTCAACTCGATGGAGCTCGTCGAGATCTCCGCGCCGCACCTGCGGCGGCTGAGCGACGAGACGGGGCGCACTGTCAACCTCGCGATCCTCGACGGCGCCGACGTCGTCTACATCGAGCGCTACCGGACGGCGCAGCAGGGTCAGCGCGAGATCGACCTCAACCTCCACGTCGGCGCGCGGCTCCCGGCGTATTGCACGGCGATGGGAAAGGCGATCCTCGCGTTCGTCCCCGAGGAGCGCCTCTCGGAGATCGTCGAGCGAATCGATTTCGTGCCGCGCGGGCCGAACACGCTCACCGACCCCAAGGCGTTCAGGGACGAGCTCTCGAAGATCCGCGAGACGGGGATCGCGGTGAACGACGAGGAGCTCGCCTACGGCCTGCGGTCGATCGCCGCCCCGATCCACGCGCATTCCGGTGAGGTGGTCGCGGCGCTCAACCTCGCCGTCCACCGGACGATGGTCTCGATGGACGAGCTGCTCGCGCGCTTCGCCCCGGCCGTCATCAAGGCCGCGCAGGACATCTCGCTCAGCATGGGGCACCGGCTGACCCCGCCCTGATGGAGCGGCCCGCCAGCGACGACTCCGGCGTCCTGTGGACGCCGCCGCCGGACGTTCGGGCGACGACCGAGGTCGGGCGCTATCTCGCGTGGCTCGAGCGCGAGCGCGGGTTGGCGTTCGGGCGCTACGAGGACCTGTGGCGCTGGTCCGTCGACGACCTCGCAGGCTTCTGGTCGTCGATCTGGGAGTTCTTCGCGGTCAAGGCCCACGCGCCGTACACCACGGCGCTCGCCTCCGACGCGATGCCGGGCGCCGCGTGGTTTCCCGGTGCGCGGCTGAACTTCGCCGAGCACCTGATCGGCTCCGACGACGACCCGGACGCGATCGCGATCGTGTCCCGCTCCCAGACGCGCGACCCGGTCGAGCTGTCTTTCGCCGACCTCCGCCGGCAGGTCGCGCGTGCCCGGGCCGGCCTTGCCCGGCTCGGCGTCGGCCCGGGCGACCGCGTCGTCGCGTACCTCCCGAACATCCCGGAGACGCTCGTCGCATTCGCCGCGACCGCGAGCCTCGGAGCGGTCTGGGCGAGCTGCGCGCCGGAGCTCGGGCCGCGCAGCGTCGTCGACCGGCTCGTGCAACTCGAACCGACCGTCCTGCTGACGGTCGGCGGCTACGGCTTCCGCGACCGCTCGGTCGACCGCCGTGCGGAGGTGGCGACGATCCGGGACGCCCTCCCGACCCTGCGCCACGTCGTGCACGTTCCCTACGGCGAGCACGTCGTCCCCGACACGCTCGGCTGGGACGACCTCCTCGCCGAAACCGGGCCGCTCGAGTTCCTGCCGGTCGCGTTCGACCATCCGCTCTTCGTGTTGTTCTCGTCCGGGACGACCGGGCGGCCGAAGGCGATCGTGCACGGGCACGGCGGCATCCTGCTCGAGAATCTCAAGGCGCACTCGTTCAGCTGGGACCTGAAGCCCGGCGGACGCCTGCTCTGGTTCAGCACGACGTCGTGGATGATGTGGAACGCGCTCGTCGCGGCGCTGCTCGTCCGCTCCTCGATCGTGATGCTCGACGGCGACCCGATGTGGCCGGACGCAGGCTGGCAGTGGCAGGTGGCGGAGGAGACGAGGCCGAGCTTCATGGGCGTGAGCCCGTCGTTTCTGATGGCCTGCCGCAAGCTGGGGTTGCACCCCGGGCGCGAGTACGACCTCGGCTCGATCCGTGTCTTCGGCACGGCGGGCTCGCCGCTTCCGGCCGAGGGCTACCGCTACGTCTACGACGAGCTCGGTCCCGACGTCCTGCTTGTCAACGGCAGCGGCGGCACCGACGTCTGCAGCGGCATCGTGGGCGGCTCGCCGCTCCTCCCGGTCTACGAAGGCGAGATCTCGGGCCGCCTGCTCGGCGTCGCCACCGACGCGTTCGACCGCCGGGGCGAGCCGCTCGTCGGCGAGCTGGGAGAGCTCGTGATCACGCGGCCGATGCCGTCGATGCCCGTTCGGCTGTGGGGCGACGACGACGGCTCGCTCTACCGCAGCTCGTACTTCGACATGTTCCCCGGCGTTTGGCGCCAGGGCGACTGGATCATGTTCTCGGAGCGCGGTAGCTGCGTCGTGACCGGGCGCTCGGACGCGACGCTCAACCGGGGCGGAGTCCGTCTCGGCACGAGCGAGTTCTACAGCGTCGTCGAGGAGCTGCCCGAGATCGTCGACAGCCTCGTCGTGCACCTCGAAGACGACGAGGGCGGCGCGGGCGAGCTCGTTCTGTTCGTCGTGCTCGCCGACGGCGTCTCGCTCGACGACGACCTGCGCGGGCGGATCGGCCGCGCCCTGCGCGCGGAGCTCTCGCCGCGCCACGTGCCCGACACGATTCGCGCGGTGCCCGCGATCCCGCGCACGCTGACCGGGAAGAAGCTCGAGGCTCCCGTGAAGCGAATTCTCCGGGGCGACCCGGTGGAGGCCGTCGCCAGCCGGGACTCGCTCCTCGATCCCACCGCACTCGACCTGTTCGCATCGATCGCCCTCAACCACCAATCCGTTCAGGAGGCAACGTGAGCGACAAGCGTCCCGTCGTCGTCTACGGCGCGAGCGGCTTCTCCGCCCGCCTCGTCATCGAGTTCCTGCGCGAGTACAACGTCCCCTTCGTCGCTGCGGGCCGCGACGCCAAGAAGATCGAGGACGTCCTCGCGCACGTGCCGGGTATCGGCACGGCCGACTACGAGATCGTCCAGGTCGATCACGACGTCGACGCGCTCGCGGCGCTGCTCGAGGGCGCGACGGTCGTCTGTAACACCGTCGGACCCTGCATCTACTACGGCTCGACGGTCGCCGAGGCGGCGCTGAAGGCAGGCTGCCACTACATCGACACGGGCGGCGAGACGCCGTGGGTCAAGCTCGCGGCCGAGGAGTGGGGCGCGAAGTTCGCGGAAGCGGGACTGCTGCTGGCGCCCGCGACGGCGTACATGTCGGCGGTCGCCGAAGCGTGCGCGCGGATCGCGATCGAGCGCGCGCCGGGGCTCGACTCGCTCGAGATCCTTTCGATGTTCATGGGCTTCCCGACCTACGGGTCGACGCAGACGATCTTCGGCCAGCTCCAGTGGGAGTCGATCTATCTCGAGCAGAACGAGTACAAGGAGTGGCCGCCGGTGACGACGCTCGAGGTGTCGATCCCGAGCGCGATCGCGACGCAGCTCGCGCTGCCGTGGGGCGGCTTCCCGCATCCGGTCTGGTTCAGGGATCATCCGCAGATCGCGAACGTGAAGGCGTTCGGCGGCCTGCTCGACCGTTCGCTCATGGAGGGCATCGTCGCCGGCCAGCGCGACTACCAGGAGAAGATCAAGCCGCTGCCGCCGGAGCAGCAGCGGGAGGTGCTCGCCGGGATCGCCGACTCGATGCAGCCGGACACGCCGCCGCGCGAGAACCGGCGGGTGCAGCGGACCGTCGACGTCGTCGTCGGGCGCGGCAACCTCGAGACGATCCGCGTGCATGCGCACGGGCAGGGCGCGTACCTGCAGACGGGGCTGATCCAGGCCTTCGCAGCGCACCATCTGGTGCACCAGCCGCCGCGCAAGGTCGGCTTCGCGTCACCGGGCGAGGCGTTCGGTCACCGCGAGATCCTCGGCGCCCTCGAGGCGTACGGGTTCACGAAGGTCGAGGTCGGCTGAGCGTTCACCCGCCTTCGACGATCTCGCGCAGCGAGTTCACGTCGTACGACAGCTCGCCCGCCGCGTAACGCTGCCGCGCCGCGCGCTCACGCTCGGCGCGCTCGAGCGCGAGCGGCAGCACCTCGGCGGCGCGCTCCGCCGGCAGCGCCATCGCTCCGTCGCAGTCGAGCACGACGATGTCTCCCGGCCGGATCTCTGCGCCGCCGATGACGACGCGCACGTCGAGCTCTCCGACCGCGCCTTTCGTCGCGCCCTGTGCGCGCACGAAGCGCGTCCAGACCGGCAGCCCGATCTCCGCGAGCTCGTCGAGGTCGCGGACGGCGCCGTCGACGAGGATCGCGGCCACACCCTGCGCCTGCGCCTGCGTCGCCAGGAGCTCGCCGACGAGCGCGACGGGTGCCGGCTCCGTGCTCGTGAGCACCAGGACGTCCCCGGGACAGGCGTGCGCGACGACCGCGTGCACCATCGTGTTGTCGCCGGGTGCGCAGAGCGCGATCCGTGCCGGGCCGGCGGCGTGCGAGCCGGGGACGACCTGGATCAGCGGGAGGTCGACGATGCCCATGCGGCCCGCCGCCTCGTGGACGGTGGCGACGCCGAGCTCGGCGAAGGCGGCGTAGTCGGTCACAGCGTGTCGACCACGACGGGAAGCTCGCGCTGGAACGCCTCCGCGTAGCGGATGTCGCTCCGCCCGGACACGCGCCGCGCGTGATTTGCGCGGTGCTCCGCGCGCTCGGAGTAGTACTGCCTCAGATACGACTGCGCGCCCATCGCCTCCATCGCAGCCCTCTTCTTGTCCCACACTCCCGTGATGTCGAGGAACGTGGTGGGGACGAAGCCGCAGAGCTCGGGCTGGTGCGGCTCGAAGCTCAGGAGCTCGGGCGGCGCGATCGTCGCGAACGCGCTCGCGACGCCGGCGCCGCTCGCAAACGCGCGCGCCTGGACGGTCGCCTCGTGCGCGACGCCGTGGTCGGGGTTGAACGGGTCGCGCGCCGCGTGGGTGAGGATCATCCGGGGTGCCAGCTCGCGGATCACGCCGGTGAGCGCGTCGACCGCCCGCGCGTCCATGACGAGCGGGTAGTCGCCGAAGTCGAGGCTGCGGAAGTCCGCGCCGAGCGCTGCCGCCGCGGTCGCCGCCTCGCCGCGCCGGATCTCCTTCACGCGTTCCTCCGTCTGCCCCGGCTCCTTCCACAGCTCGCCCGACTCGCCGCGCTCGCCGTACGAGAGGGCGACGACGTGCGCCGTCCCGCCCTCCTCGACGAACCGCGCGATCGCGCCCGCCGCACGCCAGACGAAGTCGGCGGAGTGCGCGCTCACGACGAGCAGCGGGCTCTCAGGCACCGGCAAGCATCCTCGTGTTCGTCACGGCCATGGTGCGCACATCATCGCCGGAGAAGCCCGCCTCGAGCATCCGGTCCGCCATCAGGGCGAGCCCGTCCTCGACCGGCGGGTTCGCGATCTGGCCGAGATCGGTCGAGAGGACGTTGTGCTCGGGCCCGGTCTGCCGGATCGCGTCGAACGTCTGCTCCCAGGAGACCTTGCCGCTGTGGATCGGCGCGAAGCAGCGCTCGAGCAGCGCGCCGCGGGCGGCAAGCTCGCGCTGCTCCGCGACGGGGATGCCCTGCGTCGGATAGTCCGGATGCGTCACGACGACGTGCGAGATCCCGGCGGCGAGGGCGGCGTCGACGACTGCGTGGATCTCCGCGCGCCCCAGGTGTCCCGTGGCGAGCACGAGGTCGTGCGCGGCGACGACGGCGAGCACCTTCGCGAGAGCGGCTTCGGTCAGCCTCACGGGCCCGCCTCCGACGCCGGCCGCCTCGAACTCCTGCTGGATCTTCCGCCACACCGGCGGTTTTGCGGGCTTGGGGCCGTCCTCGCTCGCCTCGTTCTCGGAGTCGACCGTCGGCAGCCAGACGATGCGGGCGCCGCTGCGCGCTGCGATCTCGACCGCCTGCGCGTTCAGTCCGCCGACACCTGCGTTGAGCGTGATCGCGCCGAGCGCGTCGACGCCGGGCACGGCCCCCCGGACGACCGCGGCGCGCTCCGCCGTCGGCGCGTAGTGCGACTTGAGCACGAAGCCTGCGAGCCCGAGCTCGGCGAACCGGCGCGCGAGCGCGAGGTCGTCGATGCGTCGCGCCGCGAGATCCGGCTCGACGTGGACGTGCAGGTCGTACGCGCCGCGGACGAGCTCGCGCGCGTTCGGCGACGGCTCAGTGGCCGCCGGCAAGGAGAGCGTCCTCCTCGGATACGTGCGGCGTCCCCTTGATGTGGAAGCTCGCGACCGTCTGCATGCCCCAGGCCTGCCCCTTCGCGCGCTCCGCCTGCGACCAGACGACCGCTTCGTGGTCGGGGGCGAAGATGAGGAATCCGCCCGAGCAGACCTCGACGCGGTTGCCGCCCGGCTCCCACGTGTAGAGGAAGAACGTCTGCTGGATCGCGTGCTTGTGCGGCCCCGACTCCATGACGATCCCGTGCTCGAGGAAGATGTCGGCGGCACGCAGCACGTCTTCGCGCTGGTCGACGAAGAACGCGATGTGATGGAGCCGCCCGGGCGTGCGGGTCAGGTCGCGCGTGTACGTCACGTCGTACGACTTCTGGTTCGACGCGAGCCAGACGCCGGCCTCGGTGCCGTCGTCGAGCACGATCTGCTCCGTGAGGCGCAGGCCGAGGTTCGTCTGGAGGAAGACGCGGTTCTCGCCGGGGTCGACGGCGAGGAAGTTGACGTGATCGAGGTGGCGAACGCCTACGCCACGGCCCGGATAGCGGTGCGGCTGGTTCTTCAGCGCGGGGCGGAGCTCCGGTGGCGCCGCATAGCGCTCGGACTCGTAGAAGAGCTCGAAGCGGTGGCCGTCCGGATCGAGGAAGCCGTACGCCGCGCCGTGGCCGAGGTCGCCGTCGTGCCAGGCGCCGCCGGCTCCGGCCGCTTCGAGCGCGGCGACCCGGCGCTCGAGCGCCTCGACGCTGTGCGTGCGATACGCGAGGTGCCCGATGCCGGCCTGGGCCGACGCCGTCAGCTTCAGGGACGCGCGCTCGTAGTCGCCGAAGGCGCGCAGGTACACGGAGTCTCCCTGCTCGCCGGCGACCTCCATGCCGAGGATCTCACGGAAGTAGACGAGGCTCTCATCCGGTTTCGGGGTCAGCAGCTCGACGTGAGAGAGATGCGCGAGATCCCGGACGGGCTCCGTCACGCGAGGTATCCGTGCGGGTCTCCGTCGAGGTGCTCTGCAAGGCGGCTCGCGAGCGCCATGATCGTGAGCGACGGGTTCACCGAGAGCGTGCGCGGCACGAGCGACCCGTCGCCGACGTAGAGGCGCTTCACGTCCCACGACTGCGCGTTCGCGTCGACGACCGAGCGCTCGGGGTCGCTGCCCATCCGGCACGTCCCCTGGATGTGCGTCGTGATCAGACCCGTCCAGAGGACGCTCGTCGCGCCCGCTGCGCGCAGCACGTCGCGGCTGAAGTCGAGCGCGCCGTTCATTCGCGCGTGCTCGGCCGGCGTGAACGCCGCCTCGAACGACTCGGTGCCGTTCTCGTCGATGTGCACGCTGCCGTTGTTGTCGTCGTTCGTCATCGCGAGCAGGCCGACCCAGCGCCGGAACCCGCGCGCCGCCTCGACGAGACCGGATCCCCAGAGCGGGCCGTTCTCGTCCTCGAGCGTCGTCGCGAAGCCGATCGGGTCCTGAATCGTGGTCGCCTCGACGACGAAGCCGCCGTCCTCGTCGTGCTGGTGGTTCATCGCGTGCGTCGTGATCGGATAGACCATGTGCGCGTCCTGCGGCTCGTCGAACAGCCCGTAGACGAGTCGCGCGGGGTGGAAGCCGAGGTTGCGGCCGACGAGGCGGCTCGAGGCGCTGTCCGGTAGCCCGGAGCGCATGAGGAGCTGCGGCGTGTTCAGCGTGCCCGCGGCGACGACCACCGCGCCCGCGTCGACCCGCCGGAGCGTGCCGTCGGGGCCGACGTACTCGACGCCCGTCGCCTCGCCGTTCTCGATCACGACCCGCTCGACGCGTGACTCTGCGCGCAGCTCGAGCCGGCCCCCGACCCAGGCGTCCTGGATGTACGTGTTCTGCGTCGACTTGCCCGAGTTCGTCGGGCAGCCCTGGAGGCACGAGCCGCAGCGCATGCAGGTCGTGTCCGTGTAGGAACGCACGGACTCGAGCTCCGCGCCGAGCGCCCGGAAACCCGGTTCGACGGTGCGCACGCTCTTCGGCCAGTCGTTGCGCTCGCGGACGCCAAGCCGTTGCTCGACCCGGTCGTAGTGCGAGTCGAGGTCGGACGTGCCGAAGGGCGACCCGCCCGCGCCGACGATGCCGCTCGCCTCGTGCCACTTCGCGAAGTCGTTTGCATGCGCGCGCAGCGCAACTTTCGTGTTGATCGTCGTCGAGCCCCCGACGCAGCGCCCGGCGACAAGGCCGACCGCGCCGCCGGCCCCGCCGTCGATGAGCGCGAAGCGGATCGGCCACCACAGGTCGTGCGCCGCCTTCGCCTCCCAGCGCGTGAAGTCGGCCGCAGTCCTGTGCGGCCCGACCTCGAGCAGGAGGACGCTCCGGCCGCGGTCCGCGAGCTCCCCCGCGACGACGCCGCCGCCGGCGCCGGATCCGACCACCACGACGTCGAAGCGCTCGCTCATCCGATCCCCAGGTACGACCAGTCCTTCGCGAGCCGCGTCGCGAGGGGGCTGTTGAAGTCGATCTCGGCCCATGCGCCCTCGGCGTCGATGCCGGGCGCGACGAAGTCGCTGTAGAACGCCTCGATCGCGAGCGCGCGCACGTAGAGGAAGTCCGGCGTCCCCACGTGGTCTCCGATCTCGCCGTCCGCGACCTTCGCGAACGCGGCCAGCGTTCCCGCGCGCAGCCCTTCGTCCATGTGCGCGAGAAGGGCGTCGAGGTACACCGAGGGCCGCACCCGGGCCGAGCCGGGGACAATCGCGTCGCACACGCGCTCGATCGATTCTGCCGTTTCCGCGTCGAGCACCTGAAGGCCGGCCATCGGCCGATGATAAATCAGGCAGACTGATATCGGAAATGCGGCTCTCCCGATGATCCCGCTGCGCGAACAGCTCGCACGGCCCGGCGCCTTCGTCGTCGCGACCGAGGTCGTGACGAGCAGGGGGCTGATCACGGCCGACAGCAGCCGCCGGGTGATGGAGGTCGCGCGCGAGCTCGCGGCCGACCCGCGCATCGACGTCCTCTCGATCACCGACAACCCGGGCGGCCACGCCATGCTCTCGCCGGACACGCTCGGGACCGACCTGATCTCGCGCGGACAGGAAGTCGTCATCCATCTCTCGTGCAAGGACTGGAACCGGAACGCGCTCGAGAGCCGCGGCTGGAAGCTCGGCTCCGAGGGCTTCGACAACGTGCTCGCCCTGTCCGGCGACTACCCGGTGACGGGGCACAAGGGGCTCGCCGCCCCCGTCTTCGACATCGACTCGGTCGGCCTGCTCAGTCTCTTCTCCGAGATGAACGACGGGCTGCGCGACGAGCGGAAGCCCGATACGCGGCTCGACCGGACGAACTTCTTCCTGGGGGCCGTCGTCACGAACCACAAGCGGCGCGAGCGCGAGGTGATGCCGCAGTACTTCAAGCTCGAGAAGAAGGTCGAAGCCGGTGCGCGGTTAGTCATCAACCAGATCGGGTGGGACACGCGCAAGGACGACGAGCTCCTGCGCTGGATCGGGCGCGAGCAGCTTCCCGTCTCGGTGCTCGCGAACGTCTATCTCCTCTCGGCGACTGCCGCGCGGGCGTTCCACCAGGGCAAGATCCCCGGCGTCGTCGTCACCGACGAGCTGCTCGCGCTCGTCGAGCGGCAGGCTGAAAGCCCCGACAAGGGCCGCGCGTTCTTCGTCGAGCTCGCCGCGAAGCATGTCGCGGTTGCGCGCGGCCTCGGCTTCACCGGTGTGTATCTCGGCGGCCACATGCCGGCGGCGACCTTCGGTGAGATCGTCGACCGGGCCGCTTCGTACGCGCCCGACGACTGGCGCGTCTTCGCGCGGGAGATCCAGTACCCGTTCGCCGACGAGTTCTACTTCTTCGAGCGCGACTCCGAGACGGGGCTCTCCTCGGAGGAGGTCAACGCCGCGTATCTCGAGTCGAAACGGAAGCGGCAGACCGAGCTGCGGGTGCCGGTGAAGTACCGCTTCAGCCGGCGGCTGCACGCGGCAGCGTTCGAGCCGGACGCGCCGCTCTTTCCGGCCGGGCGCGCCCTCTACCGTGCGGTCGAGAAATCCGGGTCGCTCGCGAAGCTCGCCCACGCGGCCGAGCAGGCGGCGAAGGTGCCGCTCTTCGGCTGCCGCGATTGCGGAGACTGCTCGCTGCCGGAGATCGCGTACGTCTGTCCCGAATCGCAATGCGCGAAGAACCAGCGCAATGGTCCGTGCGGCGGCACGCGCGAGGGGTTGTGCGAGGTGTACGACACGGAGTGCATCTGGTCGCAGGCGTACGAGCGGCTGAAGGCGTACGGCGAGGAGGAGTCGATGCTCGACGGCCCCGTCGTCGTCAAGGACAACGCACTCGACCGGACCAGCGCGTGGGCGAACGCCTTTCTCGGCCGCGACCACCGGGCCCGCGAGGAGCAGCCGTAGACCAATATCAGGCTGCCTGATATAGTGGGGCCGCCGTCGAATACGAAGGAGAGCAACGTGTCGTACGCGGACCGATGGACGACCGTACGCGTGGAGGTCGACGAGGGCATCGCCTGGGTCGAGCTGAACCGGCCGGAGAAGCGCAATGCGATGAGCCCGACGCTCAACGCGGAGATGGTCGAAGTGCTCGAGGCGCTCGACGCCGACGATGCGTGCGGCGTGCTCGTGCTGGCGGGCGCCGGCGACGCGTGGTCGGCCGGCATGGATCTGAAGGAGTACTTCCGCGAGGTCGACGGGGGCCCCGAGCACGTGCAGCGGAAGGTACGTCGCGACGCCGCGCTGTGGCAGTGGCGAATGCTGCGCACGTACGCGAAGCCGACGATCGCGATGGTCAACGGCTGGTGCTTCGGCGGCGCGTTCACGCCGCTCGTCGCGTGCGATCTCGCGATCGCCGCGGACGAGGCGACCTTCGGCCTCTCCGAGATCAACTGGGGCATCCCGCCGGGCAGCGTCGTGAGCAAGGCGCTCGCCGACACGGTCGGGTCACGGGCAGGCCTGCTCTACGTCATGACGGGACGCACGTTCGACGGGCGGCGTGCGGCAGAGCTCGGCCTCGTCAACGCGAGCGTCCCGCTCGCGGAGCTCCGGGCCGAGGTCCAGTCGCTCGCGCGCGAGCTGCTCGAGAAGAATCCGGTCGTCCTGCGGGCGGCGAAGCTCGGGTACAAGCACTGCGCCGCCATGAGCTGGGACGACGCGGAGGACTACCTGTACGCGAAGCTCGAGCAGTCGCAGTTCCTCGACGTGGAGGGCGGCCGCGAGCAGGGCCTCGGGCAGTTCCTCGACGAGAAGCGGATCAAGCCGGGCCTCCAGGCGTACGAACGGCAATCCTCGTAGCGGTGGAGCCGCGGCTGAGCTACGTGGTCGGCCGGCTCGAGCGCCTGTTGCGCCGCCGTCTCGCGAGCGCGCTCGAGCCGACCGGCTTGACGCTGCCCGCCTACACGGCGCTGTCGGTGCTGCGGGCGCAGGACGGCCTCTCGAACGCACAGCTCGCCCGCCGCTCGCTCGTGACGCCGCAGTCGATGAGCGAGGTGCTCGCGCTGCTCGTCGAGCTCGGCTACGTACGGCGCCGTGCGGCGCCGGGCCACGGACGCGTCATCCGCATCGAGCTCACCCGTGGGGGACAGCGGGCGCTCGAACGCTGCGACCGCGCCGTCGACGAGGTCGAGCGGGACCTGCTCGCCGATCTCGACGCCGACGAGGCGACGACCCTGTGCGATGTTCTCGTTCGCTGCGGCCGCGCGCTCGAGCGCGATCTCGTCTCTCGCACGGCCGGCTGAGATGATCGAGCTCGTGCGCGGCGACATCACGGAGCAGCGCGTCGACGCGATCGTGAACGCCGCGAACGAGAGCCTGCTCGGCGGCGGCGGGGTGGACGGCGCGATCCATCGCGCCGCGGGGCCCGAGCTGCTCGCCGAGTGTCGGCTGCTCGGGGGTTGCGCAACGGGCGACGCGAAGGCGACGGGCGCGGGGCGTCTGCCCGCGCGCTACGTGATCCACACCGTCGGTCCCATCTGGCGCGGCGGCGGGGACGGCGAGCCGGAGCTGCTCGCCTCGTGCCACCGCCGCGCGCTCGAGGTGGCGGCGGCGCTCGGCTGCCGGACGGTTGCGTTCCCGGCGATCTCGACGGGCGTGTACGGCTACCCGGTCGAGCTCGCGGCGCCGGTCGCGGTCGCCGCGGTGCGGGACGCGCTCACGCCGCCGGTCGAGCTGGCCCGCTTCGTGCTCTTCAGCGACGGGCATCTCGCGGCGTTCCGGACGGCGCTTCGGAGCGAGGCGTGAGCACCGTCGAGACGGTTCGCGGCCCGGTCGAGGTGAGCGCGCTCGGCCCGGCGCTGATGCACGAGCACGTGTTTGTCCTCAGTCCCGAGGCGCTGCAGAACTACGGCCGTCTCTGGGGCCCGAGCTACTGGGACGAGGAGGTGCGCGTGGCGGACGCGATCGCGAAGCTGCGGGCGCTGCGGGCGAGCGGCATCGAGACACTGGTCGACCCGACGGCACCCGGGCTCGGCCGCTACGTGCCGCGCATCCAGCGCGTCAACGCGGAGGTCGACCTGAACATCGTCGTCGCGACCGGCGTCTACGCGTTCCTCGAGCTGCCGAACTTCCTCGGGTACCGCAGCGTCGACGCGATCGCGGAGATCTTCGTCCGCGAGATCCGCGAGGGCATCGACGACACCGGCGTGAAGGCCGCCTTCCTCAAGTGCGCCGTCGAGCAGCACGGTCTCGTCGGCGACGTGCCGCGCATCCTCGCGGCGATTGCCGCGGCGAGCATCGAGACCGGCGCGCCGGTGATGGTGCACACGAACGCCGCGGCGCGGACGGGGTTGCTCGCGCTCCACGCGTTGACGGAGCTCGGCGTCGATCCGGCCCGAATCGCGATCGCGCACGCGGGGGACAGCAACGACCTCGACTACCTGAAGGCGATCGCCGACACGGGTGCGGCGCTCGGTTGCGACCGGTTCAACATTCCGCACTTCAACCCCGACGAACAGCGGATCGCGACGCTCGTCGAGCTGCTTGCGCAGGGCTACGGCGACCGCGTGCACCTCGGGCACGACGCTGCGTGCTTCTACGACTTCATGGTCGGAGACCCGAACTTCGCGAACGAGCGGCCGGATTACCTGCACCTCTCGACGAAGATCTTCCCGGCGCTCCTCGACGCCGGGGTTACGCAGAAGCAGATCGACGCGCTGCTGATCGAGAGCCCGCGGCGCTTCTTCGCGAGCCCGGTTGCCGGCCGCGGCTAGACCGCGACCGGCTCCGCGATCTGGTCGCGGTACCAGTAGAAGCTCGACTTCGGGATGCGCTGGAGCGTCTCGAAGTCGACGTAGACGAGCCCGAAGCGCTTCGAGTAACCGAACGCCCACTCGAAGTTGTCGAGCAGCGACCAGACGAAGTAGCCCCGCACCGGAACGCCTTCGTCGATCGCGCGCGCGACGGCGCCGAGGTAGCTCTCGAGATAGTCGATCCGGTCGCGATCGTCGATCCGCCCGTCGTCGCCGCGCAGGTCGGGGAAAGCGGCGCCGTTCTCGGTCACGTAGAGCGGGGGCGCGTCGTAGTCGCGGTGGAGCCGCGTGAGCACCTCGTAGATCCCGTCGGGGTAGATCTCCCAGCCCATCGCCGTCGTCGGCGCGCCCGTCGGCGCGATCTCGACGGGCTCGCCGTCGTCGCCGGCAGCGACGACCGTCCGGGAGTAGTTGTTCGCGCCGAGGAAGTCGAGCGGCGCGGCGATCGTTGCGAGATCGCCGTCCCGGACGTCGGGGGCCGCGTCGCCGAGGCGCTCGAGCACGTCGTCCGGGTAGCGCCCGCGCAGCACGGGATCGAAGAAGAGCCGGTTGCGGAAGCCGTCCGCGGCGGCGGCGGCCGCCGCGTCACGGGGGTCGTCGGAGGCGGGGTGGACCGGCCACGAGTCGAGCACGATCCCGACTTCGGCGCCGGGGCACTCGCGCCGAAGCACGTCCACTGCGAGCCCGTGGGAGAGCAGGACGTGGTGGGCGGCGGCCGCGGCGTCGGCGAGATCCGTCCGCCCGGGCGCGTGCACGCCGAGCCCGTAGCCGAGCCACGACGCGCAGTACGGCTCGTTGTGGGTCGTCCAGTCGAGGATCCTGTCGCCGAGCCGTGCGGCGACGAGCTCGACGTACTCGGCGAACGCCTCCGCGGTGGCCCGCACTGGCCAGCCGCCCGCGTCCTCGAGCGCCTGCGGCAGATCCCAGTGATAGAGCGTCGGAAACGGTCGGAGGTCGGCGGCGAGCAGGTTGTCGACCAGCCGGTCGTAGAAGTCGAGCCCGGCCTGGTTCACGCGGCCCCGGCCCTCGGGAAGGATGCGCGGCCAGGCGATCGAGAAGCGGAAGCCGTCGAGGCCGAGCTTCTGCATCAGCGCGATGTCTTGGTGATACCGGTGATAGAAGTCGCACGCGACAGCTCCGGTGTCGCCGTTCAGGACGGCGCCGGGCTGCTCGCAGAAGCTGTCCCAGATGCTCCGTCCGCGGCCGTCCTCGTCGGCGGCCCCCTCGATCTGGTACGCCGAGGTCGCCGCTCCCCAGATGAAGCCTGGCGGGAACTCGACCGGTCGCTGCGCGCGCATCGCGGGCTCCTCTCGAATCAGTGTGCCGCGACGAAATGGTCAGCCTCGATCGCGACGAGCTCCGGTACCGCTTCGTCGCCCGAGGGCTGTCCGTTCGAGGCCGGCGTCGGCTTGCTCTCGCCCCACTTCGAGTGCAGGAGGGGAACCGAGGCGAGCAGGCTCTGCGTATAGGGATGGCGGGGATCTCCGAAGACCTTCTCGGTCGCGCCCATCTCGGCGACCGTGCCGTGCCGGAGGATCACGGTCTTGTCGCTGATGTAG
>DATKQO010000067.1:0-6629 GCA_035532715.1 Gaiellaceae bacterium
TCGTCGGGTTCTTCGTGATCCTCGTCGCGCTCGGCATGGGCGAGGTCGCTTCGGCAATGCCGACGGCGGGCGCGTTCTACTACTGGTCGTCGAAGCTCGGCTCACCGGCCTGGGGCTGGTTCACCGGTTGGTTCAACCTCATCGGGCAGATCGGCGTCACCGCGGCGATCGACTACGGCGCAGCGGTGTTCTGGACGTCGCTGATGAACCTCTGGTTCCCGAGCGTGGGCACCGACACGCACACGGTGTTCATCACGTTCTCGGCGATCATGGCGGCGCACCTGCTGCTCAACCTCAACGGCGTCCGTCTGCTGGGCCTCATCAACTCCGTGTCGGCGTGGTGGCACATGGCCGGGGTCGCGTTGATCGTGCTCGTGCTCGCGATCGTCCCCAACCACCATCAGTCGGTGAGCTTCGTCTTCACGAAGACGCTCAACGCGTCGGGCTTCAGCGGCCACAATTTCACGAGCCCGGTGTTCTGGTTCGTGTTCGGCATCGGCCTCTTGATGGCGCAGTACACGTACACCGGCTACGACGCTTCGGCGCACATGAGCGAGGAGACGCGGCAGGCGTCGCGCTCGGCCGCTCTCGGCGTCGTGATGTCGGTTGTGATGTCGGTGATCTTCGGCTTCATCCTGCTCGTCGCGGTGACGTTCGCCGTGCCTGACGTCACGGGCACGCTCAACGCCGGAGCCTTCGACGTGAAGTACATCTGGCAGACCGCGCTCGGCAACAAGTGGGCCGAGTTCCTGCTGCTGATCGTCTGCATCGCGCAGTTCTTCTGCGGGGCGGCATCCGTTACGGCGGCGTCGCGCATGATGTTCGCGTTCTCGCGCGACGGTGCGGTGCCGGGCGGCAGAAGGTTCTTCCGCAAGGTGAGCCGTACGCATCGCGTTCCGGTGAACGCCGTGATCGCGATCGCGGCGACCTCGTGGGCGCTGATGCTGCCGACGCTCTGGAACGGGGCGATCGGCTATCTCGTCGGCACCTCGATCGCAGTGATCGGTCTCTACATCGCGTACGGCGTTCCGATCTATCTGCGCTGGCGGGCCGGAGACGCGTTCGAGCCCGGCGCGTGGTCGCTCGGCCGGCACTACCGCTGGATCAACCCGATCGCGGTCTTGTGGATCGCCGCGATCGTGCTCCTGTTCCTGATGCCGACCGTGCCGACGGCCATCCCGTGGCACAGCGGCTTCGACTGGAACGTCGTGAACTACGCGCCGATCACCGTCGGCGCCGTCCTGCTCCTCGTCGGCATCTGGTGGGTCGTGTCGGCGCACAACTGGTTCAAGGGCCCCGTCCGCGAAGGTACCGAGGAAGAGCTCGAGCGGATCGAGGCGGGCATGGAGGGCGTCGCGACGCAGCATCAGCCCGCAGGCGTGTAGCTCGTCGATCGCGCGAGGGGGGTGGCAGGCCGGCCACCCCCCTCGACGTGCTGCCCTCGGCGACGGTTACGCTCGCGGCATGAGTGAGATCCGCATCCTCTTCTGCCCCGTCTGAAGCGGGTACGACGAACGGGCCGCGAGTCTCGCGGCCGAGATCACCGCCGCGACCGGCCGCACGGCAACCACGGTCGCGGGCGAGCAGAGCCAGTTCGACGTGCTCGACGGCGACACGCTGATCTTTTCGAAGCTGCGCGAGCATCGCTTCCCCGAGCACGCCGAGATCCTCGCGCAGCTCTGAACCGCAGCATTCCGCCTCGCCACGCGCAAGACTGACCGCCATGAGCGACGTCCTCCATGCGTTCACGGCGTTCTTCGATCATCTGCAGGCGATCGCCTGGACGCCGGTGCTCTTCGCGCTCCTGTGCCAGCTCGCGAAGATCGGGTTCCGAACGCGGGCATGGCGGAACATCCTCGCCGCCGCGTTTCCCGAGTCTCGTGTCCGCTGGCGCAGCGTCACCGGCGCATACGTCGCGGCCGTCGGCGTGAATGCGGTCGTCCCCGTGCGCGGGGGCGACCTGCTCAAGCTCTACATCCTCAAGCGCCGGATCGAGGGAGCGACCTATGTGACGCTCGCGTCGTCGCTGCTCGTCGAGACGATCGTCGACTTCGTGCTGTCGACGCTGCTGCTGCTCTGGGCTCTCCAGCAGCACGTCCTGCCGGGGACGCACGTGCTGAACAGCCTGCCGTCGGTGGACTGGTTCTGGCTGTTCCGCCATCCGCGCATCGCGGCCGCTGTTGCAGGCGCGACGCTCGTCGCGGGCTTCGCGCTCGGGCTCTGGGCGGCGGCGCGGATCGCCGCGTTCCGCGAGCGCGTCGGACGGGCTTTCGCGATCCTGCACACACCGGGACGCTATCTCCGGTCGGTCGCCGCGTTGCAGGTCGTCGACTGGGTGTTGCGGATCGCGGCGATCTACTTCTTCCTGCGCGCGTTCCACGTCGCAGCGAACCTCGACAACGCACTTCGCGTGCAGGTGACGCAGAGCTTGTCGACGATCGTGCCGCTGACGCCGGCGGGGATCGGCACCGACCAGGCGCTGATCGTGTACGTGCTCTCGGGCCAGGCCTCGCGCACGGCGCTCCTCAGCTTCAGCGTCGGGATGAAGGCGATCCTTTCGGCGCTCAACGTCACGCTGGGCGTCATCGCGATCGCGGTGATGCTGCGCACCCTGCGCTGGCGGCGCGCGCTCGAGGACGACGGCCCCGCCCGCGAGCCGTCTGCGTGAGGCACGCGGCGTAGCCGGACGTGAAGACGACCGCGATGTCGGGCCGAAACGCCCCGGTCCGCCTGCGCGAGAATGGAGTATGGCCTCCGATGGGACTCGGGCCGCGCCGCACGCGCATGGGCTTGGCGGCGAGGCGTCTCGACCGCCGATGAGCCGGTGGCGGCTCGCGCTGCGTGCGGCGCTGGGCCTCACGCTCGGCGGCGCCGCTGTCTGGATCATCGTCCGTGCCGGCGGCGGGCTGGGCGACGCCTGGCAGGCACTGGGAAGGGTGGATGCGTGGTGGCTGATCCCCGCGGTCGTGAGCGAGGGGCTCGCATACGTCTTCGCCGGCGTCCGCTTGCGGCGTCTCGCCGGCTCGCAGGCGGGGCTCACCGTCGCGTCGGCGACGGGCGTCGAGCTGGTGGTGAACGGGCTCGGGCTCCTGGCGCCGGCGGCGCCGGCGGAGGGTCTTGCCTTCGAGGTGTCGGAGCTGTCACGGCGCGGCCTCGACCGGCGGCGGATCGCACTCACGCTCGGCTTCGAGCAATGGTTCAGCCTGCGCGTCTTCCTCCTCGTCAATGCGCTGAACCTCGGCTGGATCCTCGGAACGCGTGACGTGCCCGTCGACTCGACCTGGCCGCTCGTCGCCGCACCGCTCGTGCTCGTCGCGCTCGCGGTGACCGCGATCCTCGCGAACCGCCCCGCAAGTGCCGAGACCCTCGCGGTGGCCGTCGGCGCGTTGCGATTCTGGAAGCCCCGCGCCTCTGTTCCGGATCGACGCGAAGCGGGCGCTCACCTCCACGAGGAGGCGAAGGCCATGCTCGGCCCACCTCGAAGACGAGTCGTGTTCCCCGTGCTGTCGGTCGGGTCGATGCTCGCCAATGTCTTGTGTCTCTACTTCGTGCTCATCGCCGCCCATGCGCACGTGGGTTACGACGTCGCCGTTCTCGCGGCAGGGGCAGCCGCGACGGCGGGACTCATCCCCTTGCTGCCGGGCGGTATCGGCGTTGTCGAAGCGATCATCCCGGCAGTCGTGCACTGGTACGGCCCGACGTTCGGCGCGGCGCTCGCAGCGGCGCTCGCCTACCGAGTCCTCGGCACGTTCCTGCCGGCCACAGCCGGCGGCGTCGCCCTGCTCGCGCTCAGGGCATCGCGACACTGACACGTTCTCCGCGAGTCACCGACCAGCTTCGTGTTGTCTGACGTGTCTGGGCTTACTTCCGTACCGCGCGACGCGACGCGAATCATCCTGCTAGGCCGCATGTGAGTCGAGGAGCTCGCGTACCCGTCGAGCGAGCTCGTCACCGCTGAAGGGCTTCTGGAGGAACGAGACGCCGAGATCGAAGCCGCCGACCCGGATCACGGCGTCGTCGGTGTAACCGGACATGTACAGCACTCGTGCCTGCGGCTGGAGGCTGCGGACGGCTTCTGCGGTCTCGCGGCCGTTCAGGCCGGGCATGACGAGATCGGTGATCAGGAGGTCGACGGTGTCGGGGGCGGCGCGTGCCAACGCCAGCGCTTCTTCGCCGCTTCCGGCAGGGATCAGACGGTAGCCGTGATGGTCGAGCATGCTGGTGACGACTCTCCTGACGACGGGGTCGTCCTCGACGAGCAGGATCGTTTCGGCGCCGCCTGACGCTGGTGCGGCGGCGACCGGCGCCGGTAGAGCGCCGACACGCTCGGTGAGCGGCAAGCTGATCGTGAATGTCGTCCCCTGCCCGGGGTCGCTGTCGACGGCAACCTGGCCGCCGTTCTGGCTGATGATCCCGTGCACCATCGAGAGGCCAAGCCCGGTGCCTGCCGCGCCCTTTGTGGTGAAGAACGGCTCGAAGATCTGCGCGCCGGTCGCAGCGTCCATGCCTGTCCCGTCGTCTCGGACGACCAGCAGCGCCTGGCGTTGGTCGGCTGTCCGCGCGACTTCGATCAAGAGGTGGCCGCCGTTTGGCATTGCGTCGCGCGCGTTGACTGCCAGGTTTGCGATCACCTGCTCGATCTGTGTCCGGTCGGCGTGGATGAGCGTCGGTTCGTTCGGCCAGACGGTCGTCAGCTTGACGTCCTCGCCGATCAGCCGCCGCAGCAGCGTGACCATGTCGGCGACGACATCGCGGAGGTCGAGGATCTCGGTGTTCATCACCTGGCGGCGGCTGAAGGCAAGAAGCTGCCCGGTCAGGCTTGCCGCCCTCTCGGCAGCAGCGACGACTTCGCCGATCTCAGCCGAATGGTCGTCGTGACCTTCAACCTTTTGCAGCGCCAGCTCGGCGTAGCCGCGGATCACGAGCAGCAGGTTGTTGAAATCGTGTGCGACACCCCCGGCGAGCCGTCCGACCGCCTCCATCTTCTGCGCCTGGCGGAGCTGATCCTCGAGCTGCACTTGGCTGGTCACGTCGTGGGCGTTCGCGACCAGGAAACTCGCCTCGCCGTCCTTGCCGCGTCCCGGCGCGAGCGTCCCGTCCCACAGCCGGATGCTGCCGTCCTTCGCGATCGTCCGGCTTCGACCGACCGACGGCTCCTCGCCCCGCAGCGCTGCCTCCATCGCCGTCTGCGCCGCTTGCTGGTCGTCGGGATGCAAGAGCTCCGTGAAGCTGCACCCAACGAGCTCCTGCTGGGTGTAGCCGAGCGTGTTCTCGATCGACCGCGAGACGAGCCGGATCGTCCCGTCCAGGTCGAGCACGGCAAGCACGTCATGCGAGCTCTCGATCACAACCCGGTGCAGCGCCCGGCTCTCGTCAAGCTCAACCTGGACGCCCCGTAGCTCCGTCACGTCCTCGACCTGGGCGACGAAGTACAACGCTGAGCCGTCATCGGCACGGACGGTCGAAATGCTGACGTGGCCGAGAACGATCTTGCCGTCCTTGTGCAGGTAACGCCTCTCGGCCACGCGTCGAGCCTCGAACCCGACGCGCAGCTTCTCGATGTCGTCGGCGAGAGCCGTCCTGTCGTCGGGATGGACGAGATCGTGCACCGCCACTCCGACGAGCTCCGACGGGCGATACCCGAGCATCTCCGCGTAGGCGGCGTTGGCCCGCAGGAGCGTGCCGGCCGGGTCAGAGAGGACCATCCCGACCGCCGCGCCCTCAAACGCGCCCCGGAAACGCCGCTCGCTCTCCTCCAGCGCCGCCCGCGCCGCAACCCGCTCGCTCACATCCCGCGCGATCACCAACACGCCGTAGAACGCACCGTCACGGAACACCACCTCCGAGTTCGCCTCGAACGGCACACGCCGACCGTCCTGACCCAGCAACACCGACTCGTACAGGCTCGCAGGCTCCGACCCGTCGAGCTTCCTCGCAAAGCGCGCCACCCCGGCCTCTGCCTCTTCGGGTGCCAGGATCGAAACGAACGGCCGCCCGATCAGCTCCTCCCGCACATAGCCGAGCGTCCGCGACACCGCCGGGTTGACCTCGACGAAACAGCCGTCGCGGTCGAGCACGACGATCATGTCCATCGCCCGCTCGAACAACCCCCGGTAACGCGCCTCGCTCGCGAGCATCTCCCGCTCCGCATGACGCGCCTCGGTGCGATCCCGCGTGAACGACACAATCGTCTCGACCTCGCCTGCCGCGTTCCGCTCCGGCACGACGTGCGCCTCCAGCCAACGGCCGCCACCGGCGGCGCCGAACTCGAACTCGAACCGCCGCGCCTCCCCATGCTCGAACACCGCACCGAGCTCGCGCTCCCACAGCACGCACAACTCCTCCGGCATCCCCAACTCCCGGTTCGTCCGACCAACGAAGTACGTCGGTGGACGCCCCGTCACGACCTCGACCGCATCGTTGACGTACAGGTGACGAAGCTCGCGATCGAAACGGATGATGATGTCGGGCGCATGCGCCATCAGCGCCTCGAACGCCTGCTCGCGTGCGCGCAGCCGCCCCTCAGCCGCGCGGCGTTCCGTCGCGTCACTCACGTCGCCCTGTCCCACGCCATCAATGAGGCCCCCCGCCCCGGACGCTCAACATCATGTTGGACCACGGGGCGGGAC
>DATKQO010000068.1:0-4679 GCA_035532715.1 Gaiellaceae bacterium
AACGGATCCTCGCGCGCATGATCGAGGCCGCTGTGCACTTCGACTATCGCCTCCCCGAAGTGTTCGCCGGGTTCCCGCGCGCGGCGGAGCGGCCGCCCGTCGTCTACCCGACCGCCTCGAGCCCGCAGGCGTGGGCGGCAGGTACACCCGTCTTCCTGCTGCAGGCGCTGCTCGGCCTCGAGCCGGTGCGAGCGGACCATATTCTCCGCTCGACGGCCAGCGGGCTACCGGTGTGGGCCGAAGGGCTCGTGCTCAGCGTCGTGCATGCATTCGGCCGCCTCTGGACTGTTCGTGTCCAGGACGGCCGCGTCGTCGTCGAGTGAGCAGGCGACGGCGCGCCGGCAGCGTGCCGGCGCGCCGTCCGCTCCGGCCTCAGTGCTTCTTGCCGCCGATGTCGGTCAGCGTGTTCACGCTGTTCACGAGCGAGCAGCGGATCTGAGCGACGTCACCGGTCTTGAACTTGGCGTTCACGTCGGCGGACTTGTCCGACGGAATCGCGCAGGTCAAGCCTGCAACAGTGATCGACGTGGTCGAGAGAGCCGAGATCGTCCCGTGGGCCTCGCTCTTCTCGTTGGTCGTCCCTGACGGCTTGCACGAGCTGCCGCCGACTTCGACGGCCGAGCCGCCGGAGGTGCCGCCGCCGAGCTTGCCGCCCGTGAAGCCGGAGGCCGGCGAGAACGCGGCCGACAGGTTCGCAACGAGCTGCGCGGACGGGCTGTGCGCGCGACCGGTCGCGAGGCCGGCGATCGCTCCGTGGTCGTAGACCGCGGTGTACTTCGCGGAGGTGTCCCCACCCGACGCCTGGGCGATCTTGAGCGAACCGCCCACGACGCCGACGTTGTCGGTGGTGTTGATCACGCTGCGAGCGCGCAGGGTGATCGCCCCCGTCAGATCGGGATCGCCCGCCGCGACTCCGGTGTAGGTGCCGTTCGTGGCGACGACCGTCTTACCGTCAGCCGTCGTGCACGTGCGGCTCGACGTGCTCGAACCGGTCGCCGTGAACGTGCCGGAGACCGCGTTGGCACTCTTCGCGCCCTCGATCCCGTCTGCCACTGCATACCCGGTCGCGACGAGCGCGACGAGCAGCGCGGCAATGTAGGTCAACTTACGCATGGATTTTCCCTCCAGGTGCATGAGATCGATTGCTCGCACCTTGGCGGTGCGTGGTGCGGCGCCCGCAAGCGCAGCGTAAAACGGACGTAAAGCGCGACGCGCACAAGCCTTGGCTACCCTCGGTCGGGGTCATGCTGCGCCGTATCTCGACACTCTTCGTGCTGGCAGCGGCGTTCGCTGCGCCGGCTCACGCGCAGGGAACGCCGCTCATGCCCGGCGTCACCTACGAGCAGACCGTCGAGTTCACGCCGCACGGCGCGGTCGTCCTGAACGTGCTCACGGCGCCGAAGCCCGGCGACCAGAACGGCCTCTACCAACTCGTGCCCGTCCTCGCCCGCTCGACCGTGGTGGGCGGCCGCGAGAAGGTCACGCAGATCGAGCGGGACGTCTCCGCGCAGGCGACGGTCGCCGGTATCAACGGCGATCTCTTCAGCACTGTCGACGGGCACCCGGCGGGGATCTTCATGTCGGGTGGCGTCCTGCAGCACCCGCCGATCGGCACGCGCTCGTCGATCGGCATCGACGGCGCGGGTGCGCTCCACGTCGACCGCGTCACGTTCTTCGGGACGTGGCGCGGCACGGGACAGCGGCGCTCGCTCGACGGCCTCAACCAAGTGCCGGCGCCCGGGCAGGTCGTGCTCTTCACGCCCGCCTACGGCGCCAAGGTGCCCGCGATCGCAGGGTCCGCCGAGGCCGTGCTCGCGCCGTTCCCGGCGACGACGCCGAATCTCGATCTCACCGCCACGGTCAGCTCCGTGGGCGCGAACGGCGGCGAGTCGATTCCACCGAACGGCGCGATCATCCAGGCGACCGGCTCGCTCGCGGCGGCGTTGCGCGCCGAGGCGCCCATCGGGACGCCGGTCACGACGCGGCTGATCCTGCAGCCGGCCTGGACGGGGATGCTCTCGGCGCTCGGCGGCGGGCCGCTGCTCGTGCGCAACTCGGCGCCGGTGTTCCGCTCCGGCGAGGACTTCACGAACGACCAGATCGCCGCGCGGTCACCGCGGGCCGGCGTCGGGCAGCTCGCCGACGGGCAGATCATCCTCGTCGCGGTCGACGGTGGCCAGCCGGGCTACAGCGTCGGGCTCACGAGCTTCGAGCTCGCTCAGACGATGGCGCGGCTCGGCGCCGTCACCGCGTCGGCGGTCGAGTCGGGCCCCGACGTCACCGTCGCCTTCGACGGCCGGCTGCTGAACCGGCCGAGCACCGGCGAGCGAGCCGTCAAGGAGGCGCTCCTTGTCGAGTACTTCGGCGTGTATGCCGCGCCGGCGCCGCTGCCGCTTCTGACCGGCGAGCTCGGGAAGACGCAGGAGCAGCTCTCGTACAAGATCGTCCGGCCCTCGCTCGTTACGGCCGAGCTGATCGGGCCGGACAACCAACCGCACGTGCTCGAGGCGGGCGTGCAACACGACCCCGGCTCGTACGCCTTCACGTACTCCGCCTTCGACGCAGAGGGAACGTGGCACTGGAACATCACCGCGACCGACGACCTGAAGCGCACCTCGACGATCGACCAGACGTTCCGGTACGACACCACATTGCGCGGCCTGAGCGCACCGAAGCTCGCACGCGGCACCGCCACCGTTCGCTTCACGCTTTCGCGTCCCGCGAGCGTGGAGCTGCGCATCGAGACGACCGGCGGCGTGCTCGTGCGCGACGTCGCGCCGGTCACCTTGCAGGCCGGCGCGCAGTCCGTCGTCTGGGACGGTCGCCTGCCGCACGGCACGCCTGCGTACGGCGGAAGCTACGTCGCGCACGTCGTCTACACGAGCTCGGTCGGCACCTCCGACCTCTCCGTCCCCTTCTCCTTCAGGCGCAGTTAGAGTCGGCCCGTGACCTCCTGGCTTGCGCACTACGGCGTGATCGCCGTGTTCTTCCTGATGCTGATCGACGCCGTGTTTCCGGCGGCGAGCGAGCTCGTGATGGTCTACGGCGGCGCGCTCGCCTCGGGCGCGCTCTCGCACCGCTTCGACGTGCTCGGCTGGCATGCGACCGGGTTCGGCGCCTACCTCGCCGTCGTCGTCGCGGGCGTTTTCGGGTACCAGGTCGGCGCCGTCGCCGGCTGGTGGATCGGCAACCGCGGCGGCCACCCGTTCGTCGAGCGTTACGGCCGCTGGTTCCACCTGACGCCGGCCAAGCTCGAGCGTGCCGAACGCTGGTTTGCGCGCTGGGATGCGTGGGCCGTGCTCGTCGGGCGGATCACGCCGGTTGCCCGGTCGTTCGTCTCGATCCCCGCCGGGGTATTCGAGAGTCCGTTCCGCCGCTACAACGTGCTGACGCTGGCCGGGAACGCCGTGTGGTGCCTTGTTCTCGCGGCGATCGGCTGGGCGCTCGGCTCGAACTGGGACACCTTCCACAAGGACTTCAGCTTCGTCGAGTACGCCGTGGTGGCGGGAATCGTCCTGGTGGTGGCGTATTGGGCTCTTCGGCTTCGCCGCACGGCTACGATTGCCCCCGCCGATGACGATTCCCTACGTTGACGTCAAGGCGCAGTACGCGCCGCTGATCCCGGAGCTCCAGGAGGCCTTCGCCCGCACCCTCGAGACCGGCCGGTTCATCTTCGGGCCGGAGGTCGAGGCGTTCGAGCGCGAGGCGGCCGCACACCTCGGCGTCCAGGAGACGGTCGGCTGCGCGAACGGCACGGACGCGCTCGTGCTCGTCATGGACGCGATGGACGTCGGCCCCGGCGACGAGGTGATCTGCCCAGCGTTCACCTTCTACGCGACCGCCGAGTCGATCGCGCGCCGCGGCGCCACCCCGGTGTTCGCAGAGATCGACCCCGTGACGCTCAACCTCGACCCGGCCGACGTCGAGCGCAAGCTCACCGGACGCACCAAGGCGATCATGCCGGTGCATCTCTTCGGCCGGCCGGCCCCCGACCTCGGCGGCTTCGGGCTGCCGGTGATCGAGGATGCGGCGCAGGCCTTCGGCGCGGGTGGCATCGCAACGAGCGTCGCGTCGACGTTCAGCTTCTTCCCGACGAAGAACCTCTTCGCGCTCGGCGACGGCGGACTCATCGCCGTCAACGACCCCGAGCTCGCGCAGCGCATCCGCATGTTGCGCTTCCACGGCTCCGCGGCGAAGAAGGAGTTCCTCTACGTCGGCTACAACTCGCGACTCGACGCGGTGCAGGCGTCGTTTCTCCGCATCTTCTTGCGGCACATCGACGACTGGAACCGGCAGCGCCGCGAGGCGGCCGCGCGCTATACCGAGCTGCTCGACGGCCTCGTCGAGACGCCCGTCGACGAAGCCGGCCACGTCTACCACGCCTACTGCGTCCGCTCGCCCGAGCGCGACCGGCTTGCTGCCGCATTGAAGGAGGCCGACATCGGCTTCGCCGTCTACTACGAGCCGCCGCTGCACCTGCAGCCGGCGCTGCGCTACCTCGGCTACTCCGAGGGCGACTTCCCGGTGACGGAAAAGGCCTCGCGCGAGAATCTCTGCCTGCCACTGTGGGCCGGGATCACCGAGGAGCAGCAGGCGGAGGTCGTCTCCGTGCTGAAACGCGCTTCCGGGCTCGTCAGGTCGTAATGCGTTTTCCGGTGAACCGTCACCGGGTGTGGCAG
>DATKQO010000069.1:0-4913 GCA_035532715.1 Gaiellaceae bacterium
GACCCGGCAGCCGCACCCAACGCGAGTGTGCTTGCCGCAGCAATCCACGTCGCCCGGTTGCGAGGCGAGCGGCGGGTCGCCCGTAATCCGAGAACCGCCACGACCGGCAGATCGTACTCCGCCGTGTCGCCTTCGCGTGAACTCAGCCGCGTCGACCGCCGCGCCCTTCGCGCAAAGGCGACACGTTGGGTACTACGGTTCCGGGCAGGGGGACGGTCCGAGGTGGACGCATGCTCGGAGCGTGTCGAGGATGTGGATGCGTTGTTGGAGGCTTCCACCTGCTTCGATGGCGAGCCAGGCGTCGCCGATGCGTCGTGCTGTGAGGGATTTGTGTTGGTCGAGCGCGGAGCCAGGGGCGTTGACGATCCCGGGACGGACGGTGACCGCGTCGGCGATCGGGTCGGGGAGGCGGCCGGGGCGCTGCGCGTCGAGCAGGATTGCGGCGTCGACGCCGACGCCCTTACGGGCGCCGAACTGCGTCTCGGCGCAGGAGAGGAAGGTGCGTCCAGCGAGTTGCGGGAAGCCGTGGACGTGTTGCACGACCGAGCCGAAGAAGAGCTGTATGTCGCGCAGGCTGCTCGTGTCGATCTCGCAGGCGCCGGGAGGAGGCGAGTGCAGGGACGGCTGTGTGCCCGAGGTGTGCTTTGCTTGCCAGAACGTGGCGTCATCGTGGAGTCCGGCGAAGGGCGCGCCGGGGAGCCCGATCGTGTGTCCGCTTGAGTTGAGCGCGACCGCGCCAGACGGGTTGGGCAGCGTGTAGTTGGCGATCGGTGGGAGGTGGTGTGCGGCCCGGGGTGTGCCGCGAGGGAGTGAGCTGGCCTTCCGGTGGACGAGGTGCGAGCGGATCCAGATCGCGATGCGGTATCCGTTGGGGAGTTGTGCGTCGGGGCGCGTGCGGATCGCCAGGTTGGGCGCGACGCGGACGGTCGTGACGTTCGCGGTTGTCACGAACGCGAGGTAGGCGTAGCTGACGTAGGTGGGAGTCGCCCCGGGGTGCAGCAGCTCGCCGGGCCGCGGACGTTGGACGAGAGCGGCGCCTTGGCCGGCGTCGGAGGCGACGATCGGCCGCCCCGGGAGCTGGACGTCGCCGCAGGTGCCGCCGCCCTGGGTGCCGAGCGGCAGCTGCTCGTCGTCGAAGAAGCACCAGCCAACCGCGCCTCCGTTGAGGTCGGGGACAGCGACGATCTGGTAGCGGAGTGGCTTCGGCACGCCGGGTAGCGGCCCCAAACTGCCAGTTGGCGGCGCTGAGGGCTGGCCGCTCAGCGCGACGACGGCGGCGGCGGTTCCGCCTGCGAGAAGCACGGCACCGCCAGCGATCGCGAGGACGCGGCTACCCGTCAGCGCCGTCCGGACGCGCGCGACGAGCGACATGCGGCGGTCGCGTGCGACGATCCTCCCGAGCATCGGTGCAGACACGCCCTCAGCGAGTGGTGCGGGCTCTGGCACCGGGTTCGCGGCGCGCAGCAGCTCGAAGATGTCGGTCATGCCTGCTCCTCGTTAAGTCGGGGCTCAACTGGCGAGTCGAGGGAGAGCACTCGCTCGAGCCGCCGCCGTGCACGATGCAGCCGCACCCGGAACGCCGGGCTGCTGCATCCGACCACGCGCGCGGCCTGGCTTGGAGTCAAGCCCTCCCAGGCGATCAGCAACAGCGCCTCGCGATCTGCGTCGGAGAGCTCAAGAAGCGCGTCCCGCAGGCTCGGGGACACGAGATCCGATAGCGGTTCTGGCTGCGGTACTTGGGGCTGGCTGGCGAGTTGCTGGATCAGGCGGTGTCGGCGCTCGATGCCGCGTAGCTGGTTTGCGAGCGTGCGCCGCGCAACGCCGTACAGCCACGGCAACGGATCGCCTCGGATCCGGTCAAACGAGCGCCACGCGACCACGAACGTCTCCTCGACCACCTCCTCGGCCAGCGAAGCCGGGGCACGGCGAGCGACATACGCAGCGACGTCTGCGTGATAGCGCACGAACAGCTCGCGAAACCGCTCCTCCACCAGTGCGCTCTCAGCGCTCATCACCCCTCATTGTCCGCTCCACGACGAAGCGTTACACCACGCGACGCCAGGCCACACGTTGTCGCATCCGCGAAACCGCCAGGCCGGCGTGCGACGCGTGTCCCTTGCACGTAGGCCTTCGTCTGAAGCGCGGCATCAACCGTCTACGCGCTCTTCGCCGGCGCGCTCGCGGCCCGCGCCGACCAGGTAGATCAGGGCCATCCCGACCAGCGCTCCGGGAATCGCGTAGAGCACGGTCGACAGGTGTGTCGCGTGACGGCCCGGGATCGCGATGCCGTGGAGGGCGACGCTGATCAGGATGCCGGTGGCGATCGCCCCGGCGATCGACGCGAGGAAGGCGCCGACGATCCCGCCCCAGAAACGGTCGGGAAGGAAGATCGTGTAGTGCCACAGAGCGAGCCCCATGATTACCCAGGCGAGCAGGCCCATCAGCGTGGCCTCCCCCGCCGGCGGCTGCGCGATTTCGAGGCGCCACCGCGGCGCGAGGGCTCCACGGGCGGCATCACGACGTCCTCGGGCAGCGCGTCGGCGGTCGGATCGCGCGTCGGCGCGGGCCTTGGCTCCGGCCTCGGCTCCGGCCTGGGACCCGGCTTGCGCGCCGGTGGCCGGCGCTCCGCCGGCTCGGCGTGCAGGTCCCGAACGAGCTCGCGAAACTCGCCGCCGGAGATCCCGCCGTCCGGACGCGTCGGCTCGGTGAGCCGCCGGGGGCGCCTGGTCTTCTCGACCGGCTGGATCTCGCGCGCGGCGGCACCCCCGGTGGCGTACGCGGGCACGACACCGCCGTTGTCGGCCGCGATCCGTGCTCGCCGCCGGCGATAGACCGGCTCGCGTTCCTTCCAGTGCGTGAGCACCGGCGAGGCGATGAAGATCGACGAGTAGGCGCCCGAGGCGACACCGACGAGCAGCGCGAACGCGAAGTCCTTCAGCGTCGAGCCGCCGAAGATCAAAAGCGCCACGATCGGCAGCAGCGTACACAGGCTCGTCGCCAGCGATCGCGTCAGCACCTCCGACATCGACCGGTTGACGATCTGCGAGAACGCCGCGTTCTGCATCTTCGCGACGTTCTCCCGCACACGGTCGAAGACGATGATCGTGTCGTAGAGCGAATAGCCCAGGATCGTCAACAGGGCCGCCACCGTCGAGGCCGTCACCTGCCTCCCGGTGAGCGCATACACGCCGGCCGTGATCAACAAATCGTGCATCAGCGCGATCATCACCGGCACCGCGTACTTCCACTGGAAACGCAGCGCGATATAGGCGGCGATCGCGAGCAGCGAAGCGATAATCGCCACAGCCGCGCTGTCGGCGACCGTCTTGCCGAAGCTCGGGCCAACGGACGTGTAGCTGAGGCTGCCGGCGCGCACGCCGAAGCGCTTGTCGAGGACGTACGCGATCGTGCCGGGGCCGACGTCGTTGATCTGATCGCTCTGGAGCGTCTTTGTCCTGATCTGGAACGTGTAGCTCGCGCCCGTGTGCTTCGTCGTCGCTGTCAGCTGCTGCACGACGGGAACGCCGGTATTGAGGTGCAGCGAGGAGACGGCGCTCGTCACCTGCGTCAGGCTCGCTGGCCGCTCGAGCGACACGGTGATCTGGGTTCCCGACACGAAGTCGATGCCGAAGTTGATCCCGCGGGCGCCGATCGCGATCGCGCCGACGAGCAGGATCGTGCCCGACAGCGTGAAGAACCACCGCGAGTTGCCCATGAAGTCGAACGTCCAGCTCCGGCGCCGCTCGCTCACCCCGAGCGCGCTCGGCCCGCGGATCAGCCGCGTGCGCCCGATCGTGCCGAGGATCGCCCGGGTCGCCGCGACCGCGGTGAACAGCGACACGAGCACGCCGATGCCGAGCGTCAGCGCGAACCCCTGGACGTCGGCCTGCGAGAGCACGAAGAGGATGAACGCCGTCATGAACGTGACGACGTTCGCGTCGAAGATCGCCGCGAAGCCGCGACGGTAGCCGTTGACGATCGCGTTGATCGGCGAGCGCCCGGCGCGCGCTTCCTCCTTCACGCGTTCGAAGATCACGACGTTCGCGTCCGCGGCGACCCCGATCGTGAGGATCAGGCCCGCGATGCCCGGCAACGTCAGCGTGACCGGGATCAGCTTGATCAAAGCGAAGAAGTACAGCGCGTACACCGCGAGCGCGGCGACCGCGATCACGCCCAGCACGCGGTAGAACACGAGCAGGAACAGCGCCACCACGAGCAGGCCGACGATGCCCGCGATCAGGCCCTGGCTCAGCGCCTGGTGGCCTAGGGTGGCCGTCACCGTGTTCGTTGAGATGGCGACCAGGTTCAGCGGCAGCGCGCCGCTCGCGAGGACGTTCGCGAGCTGCGTCGCCGACGCGTAGGTGAACCCTCCCGTGATCTCCGACCCGCCGGCCGACGGGATCCCGTTGGGGAACTGCGTGAAGTCGATGTACGGGATCGTCACCAGGAGCGGCGGGCCCGGGCCGGCCAGCGTCACCGCGAAATGCTGAAAGTTGTTCGACGTGCCGAACGAGCTGATCTGACCACGCCGCGCGAGCCGGTACGTCTTGTCTTGGAACACGCTGCCGCCGTTGCCCTTGAAGCCGAAGCTGACGACGGCCCCAACGCTGGTGGGGTCGGTCGTCGCCTGCGGGTTGGAGATCTGGTTGCCGGTCAGGAACGGGTCGTCGCGCAACACGTAGAACGCGTTCGTAATCGGCGTCTGCGGATTGCTCGACGCCTGCACGACCACCGTGCCTGGCGGCACGAACACGACCCGTGACCCTGGCGGCGCGCTGCGGTGCTGCTGCTGGAGATCGGCCTGCAGGTAGGCGACCGCCTGGGCGCGCGTGCTCGATGACAACGGCCCGGCGAGCACCGCCCCTCCGCTCGCCGAGTCGACGAGAAAGTACGTCCCGTCGGGCGTGCTCGTC
>DATKQO010000070.1:0-2093 GCA_035532715.1 Gaiellaceae bacterium
CGGCAGATCGCGCGGGTTGATCGTCTTCACGATGTACCCCGACGCACCACGCGAGAGCGCCATCTGAATGTGCTCCGGATCCGCGAACACCGACAACATCACGACCTTCACCCGCGGATACCGCACCCGCAGCTGCTCCAGAGCCGTGAACCCGTCCATCTGCGGCATTCGGACATCCAGCAACACGACGTCGGGATCGGTGCGCCCCACCAGCGGCAGCACCTGCGCACCCGTCGTCGCCTCCCCCACCACCTCGATCTCCTCGTCCTCGAGCGCCCGACGAATCCCGGCGACCATCAGGCGGTGGTCGTCTGCGATGAGTACCTTCATCTTCATCTCCCTAACCTCCACTCCCCTGGTCATTCGGACTCGCTGTCCGGCAGGTCCGCCCTGCCTCGACCCTGTACTCGTGTCTTCTTCGAACCTCGCCCTTCGGGCCGCTGGCTGGACAATCACCCATGCGGAAGGCGAGAAAGCAGCGCTCTGACGACGGTTTCGTGACGGTTTCCCCACACAGAGGGGCGATGCGACGACGGAACTGATCGATCGCCGCGTGACCGCCGGACGATCGTCGGTGTCGCGACCCACACCGCGCGACGGAAGCTCGTGTCGTGGCCGCGGTCCACGGCAGCCTGGTCGGCGAGACGGCGCCGCCGCGCAGGGCGGTGGAACGGCACGTGCACCGGCTCGGTACCGTGCTCTTGCTCGCCGGCGTGCTCGTACTCGCCTGGGCGGTCGTCGTCTGGCGCTGGAGCGACCCTGTCAGCGGCCTCTACACGCGGTACGAGCAGCACGGGCTCTCGAGCCGCCTCGAAGCGGTGGTCGCGAACACCCGGCCGCCGTCCCCCTCACTCGCCGCGGTCGCTGCAGCCGCACGACAGTTTCGTCACACGGCGCGGCCCGGCGACCCGATCGGGCGCCTGGCCATTCCCCGCCTCCACGTCTCCTTCGTCTTCGTCGAGGGAACCGACACTGCGTCGCTTCGCCTCGGGCCCGGGCGCGATGCACGCTCGTTCATGCCCGGCGAGGGGAACCTCGTCTATGTCGCAGGGCACAGGACGACGTACGCGGCACCCTTCGCGCAGATCGACGCGCTCCGGCCTGGCGACACGATCCGGCTGACGATGCCGTACGGGACCTTTCGCTACGTCGTGACGGGGCACAGCATCGTCGCGGCCGACGACCTGCGCGCGCTGCGTCCGCGCCGCGTCGAGCTGCTCGCGCTCCAGGCCTGCCATCCGCGCTTCTTCGCCACACAGCGGTACATCGTCTGGGCGCGACTGCGCACGGTCACCACCGCCCAGGGGCGGATCCTCTACGAACGGACGGCCGGCTCCTCACGACGCTAGACGCTTGACAGCCGCGGGGACGCCCGCGACCATGCGGCGCAAGAGACGACGGTGCGCGACGAGGCTTCGACAGACGGCTCCGCCGACGAAGATCCGCTCGCCCGAGTCGGGACCGACCTCCACGACGGCCCCCTCCAGGACGCCGCGGCCCTCATCGGAGGGCTGCGCGCGCTGCGTGAGGACATTGCGGGTGACCTCCCCCGGGAGGCGCTGCTCGAGACGGTCGCCGCACTCGAGGAGGTGCTCCTCGAGCTGAACCGCGAGCTGCGCGAGCTGGCCCGCTCGCTGACCTCGGGCGAAGCGCCGCAACGGCCGTTTTTCGGGACGCTCGAGGAGACGATCGCACGCTTCGAGCGCCGCTCCGGGCTGCGCGTCGAGCTCAGCGTCGAGGGCGACGTCCGAGAGCTCCCCACCGCCGGCCACGACGTCTTCGTTCGAGTCGCCCGAGAGGCGCTCGAGAACGTGCGCAAGCACAGCGGCGCCACGCGCGTGGCCGTCGTCCTGCGGGTCGGTGCCGCTTCCTCGCTGGAGGTGCGCGACAACGGCGCGGGCTTCGATTCGGACGCGCCGGCCGGTGGGCTCGGGCTTGCCGGCATGAAGGAGCGGATGCGGTCGTGCGGCGGGACGCTCGTGATCGAGCGCATTCCGGGCGAGGGCGCGTGCGTGCGCGCCCTGCTCCCCCCGGCGTAGGACGTCGCCTCGGTTCAGGGCAGGCTGTACGCGGCGGTCAGGGAGTAGCTGCTC
>DATKQO010000071.1:0-2087 GCA_035532715.1 Gaiellaceae bacterium
GCCGCCGCGCGGCTCAAGGTGATCGGGCGCGCAGGCGTGGGCGTCGACAACGTCGACGTCGAGGCGGCCACGCGGCGGGGGATCATCGTCGCGAACGCGCCGGAGTCGACCGTCGTCTCCGCCGCCGAGCACACGATCGGGCTGCTTGTCGCACTCGCCCGGAACATCCCGCAGGCGCACGCCGCGCTGAAGCAGGGCCGCTGGGAGCGGAGTGCGTACGGCGGCGTCGAGCTTGCCGGCAAGACGCTCGGCGTCCTCGGCTTCGGGCGCATCGGCCAGCAGGTGGCGCGCCGCGCGTCGGGGCTTGGGATGCGCGTCCTCGCGTACGACCCGTACGTCGCGCCGGAGCGCTTCCGCGAGCTCGGCGCCGAACGCGCGGAGACGCAGGAGGAGATCTACGCCGCGGCGGACTTCATCACACTCCACCTGCCGCTCAACACCGAGACGCGAGGCTCTCTCGACGCGGCCGCGTTCGCAGCGATGCGCGACGGCGTGCGCGTCGTCAACGCGGCCCGCGGCGAGCTCGTCGACGAGGACGCGCTGCTCGACGCGCTCCGTTCCGGGAAGGTCGCAGGCGCGGCGCTCGACGTCTTCTCGGCCGAGCCGTACTCCGGGCCGCTACTCGAGCTCGACAGCGTCGTCGTCACGCCGCACCTCGCGGCGTCGACGGGCGAGGCGCAGGACCGCGCGGGCATCATCGTCGCGGAGCAGGTCGTCGCGGCCCTCGAGGGAGGGCTTGTCACGAACGCGGTCAACATCCCCGTGGTCGGCGCCGAGGAGCTCGAGGCACTCGGCCCGTACATCCCGCTCGCCTCGCGGCTCGGCCGCATCGCGATGGAGCTCGCCGACGGAGTGGCGGAGGAGATCGTCGTCACGGCCTACGGAGGCCTCGCCGAGCACGACACGCGACTCCTTACCGTCGCCGCCCTGAACGGCGCGTTCCAGGGCCGCGCAGACCGGCCGGTCAACTACGTCAACGCACCGCTGATCGCCGCAGAGCGCGGGGTGGAGGTGCGCGAGGAGCGCTCGCGGACGGCCCGCGACTACACCGACCTCCTGCGTGTCGAGGTTCGCGCCGGCGGCGCGCGCGCGCACGTCGCGGGGACGACGATCGGCAGCGAGAACCGCCTCTGGCTCGTCAACGTCCTCGGCTTCGAGATCGACCTCGAGCTCGCGCCGCTGTTCGTCCTCTGCCGCTACGACGACGTGCCAGGGGTGATCGGCCGCGTCGGGACGATGTTCGGCGCCGCCGGGATCAACATCGCCGCGATGACCGTCTCTCGCAGCCTGCAGGGCGGGAAGGCCCTGATGGCGCTGACCGTCGACTCGCCCCCGCCTCCAGAGCTCATTGCCCGTCTCCGCAGCGAGGGGTTCGACGACGCCCGCGTGATCGAGCTGTGATGGCAGAACGCTGGCCGGAACCGGTCGAGCGCGTCGCGGCGGTGTTGCGCGACGCCGGTGTCGACGCGCGCGTCGAGGAGTTCCCGGAAGGGACGCCGACGGCCGGCGCCGCCGCGAAGGCGGTCGGCTGCACGCGCGACCAGATCGTGAAGTCGCTCCTCTTCGTCGCCGACGGCGTGCCCACGCTCGCGCTCGTCCCGGGCGACCGGCGCGCCGACGAGACGAAGGTCGCCGCTGCTGCGGGGACGAAGGCGGCACGCGTCGCGCGGCCGGAGGAGGTACGCGCAGCCACGGATTTCGAGCCCGGCGGGGTCGCGCCGTTCCCGCTGCCGGCCGTCCCGCTCGTCCTCATGGCGGGCGATCTCCTGCGCCACGAGCTTGTCTGGATCGGTGCCGGCTCCGAGCGGCACATGGCCGGCATCGCGCCGCCGGATCTGCTCCGAATCACCCAGGCCCGGATTGCGGATTTGTCCTGACCGCCGCAGGGGTACGATTGGCCGCACCGGCGCCTAGTGAAGGGAACGAGCGCGATGCGCGAGACGAAGAAGATCTGGATGAACGGCGAGCTCGTCGACTGGGCGGACGCGACCGTCCACGTCGGGACGCACGGCCTTCACTACGGCTCGGGCGTCTTCGAAGGGATCCGCGCCTACGAGACGGAGCGCGGCACGTCCGTCTTCCGGCTC
>DATKQO010000072.1:0-2990 GCA_035532715.1 Gaiellaceae bacterium
GCTCGCGCAGCTTGTTCGCGAGCTTGCCGATCGTCGTCGTCTTGCCCGTGCCGTTGACGCCGACGACGAGCAGCACCGCCGGGGCATGCGCAACGTCGAGCGTCGAGGGCGCACCGAACAACGCAGCGATCTCCTCCGAGAGCGCCTCTCCGAGCTCCGTCAGATCCTGGCGCGCTTCCAGCCGCCGGATCAGCTCCGCCGTCGCCCGCACGCCGACGTCCGCGTAAATCAGTGCTTCTTCGAGCCGTTCCCATGACGCGTCGTCGGCCGGATCGAACGCCGCAACGGCAAGTTGCTCCTTGAGCGCGCGACGCGACTTGCCGAGCGACTCGCGCAGCCGGCCGAGAAAACCGCGCTGTTCGACCTCGCTCTCCGCAGGCGCGTCGGAATCGCCCAGCAACTGCCCCCAACTCCGTGCCATGACCGGGGCACGTTAGCCAGCGCCCGCCTGGCGCGTCAGGCGACCGCGTCGACGCGGTACGAGTGCCGGAAGCTCGCGAGCGCCGCCGTGCTGGCGATCCGCAGCTCGCCGTTCGACGCGAGCACGTTCTCGGGCCAACGGTGACGGCGTCGCAGAAGCTCGGTGTACCAACCCTGCTCGTCGCGCTGGACGAGGAACAGCTCGA
Source organism: Gaiellaceae bacterium (assembly GCA_035532715.1). Classification (GTDB taxonomy): domain Bacteria; phylum Actinomycetota; class Thermoleophilia; order Gaiellales; family Gaiellaceae; genus Palsa-739. The sequence continues at coordinate 627 of DATKQO010000072.1, forward strand.
CCAGCGTCGCCTCCAGGACGAACGCGCGCTTCCACGCGAAGCGCTTGCCTTCAACCCACCCGAACGGCAACTCGTCGACCGCGCTCCAGTCCTTCGCGGGATAGAGCAGGTCGACATCGACGTGCTCCCGCGGACGGATCAGCCCGCGCAGCTCTTCGGCCCAACCGCCGAAGATCCACGTCTCGATCTCGTGCGCGTCGAGCAGTCCGACGGCTCGTTGGACGAACGCGAGATCGTTCACGCGGTCGCCGCGGTCTCTTCGTCTCGCGGCAGCCGCCGCGAGACGATCTGTGAGACGCCGTCCGTCCCCATCGTCACGCCGTAGAGAACGTCAGCGGCTTCCATCGTCCGCTTCTGGTGTGTGATCACGATGAACTGCGCGCGGTCGGCGTACGTCCGCAGGAGCTCCGTGAAGCGACCGATGTTCGTGTCGTCGAGCGCAGCCTCGACCTCGTCGAGGAGGTAGAAGGGGCTCGGACGCGCGAGGAAAAGTGAGAACAGGAAGGCGATCGCGCCGAGCGCCTTCTCGCCTCCCGAGAGCAGCGACAGCCGCGTGACGCGCTTGCCGGCCGGGCGCAGCTCGACCTCGATGCCCGGCTCCTCGTCCTCGTCTTCGGGTTCCGTCATGCGCAGGCGCCCTTCGCCGCCCGGAAAGAGCGTCGCGGCAACTTCGCCGAAGTGCTGCTCGACCGCGGCGAACGTCTCGGCGAAACGCATCTCGACCGTCGAGGTCAACTCGTCCCGCAGCTTCTCGAGCTCCTCGAGGCTCTTCTCCAGGTCCGCCCGTTGCACGGTGAGCTCTTCGAGCCGCTCCTTCTCGGCGTCGTACTCCTCCTTCGCCAAAGGGTTCACCTGGCCGAGCTGCTCCCGGCGCTTTTCGTAGCGCAAGAGCTTCTCGGCGAGCTCGTCGCGGTCGTCGCCTTCGGCGGGCTCGACGCCGGCCGCGTCAAGCCGGCGTTTCGCCTCGTCGCGCTCCGCATCGGTTCGAGCCAGCTCGACGTCTACGGCGGCTAGCTGCTCGCCCGCAGCGCTCGCGGTCTGGCGGAGCTCGACCTCCGCGGCGCCGAGGCGGCGCAGCGCGGCGCCGAGCTCCGTGGTGCGCGCAGCCTGCGCCTCCGCTCGAGCGCTGACCGGAGCCTCGAAATGCTCGATTTCGACCGCCAGCGCCCGCTCGAGCCGCTGTGCGCCGCCGACGAGCCGCTCGAGGACAAGCTCCGTCGGACGGCGGGCGTGCGCCGGATCGGCTTCGGCGAGGGCGCGCGCGGCGCTCCTGGCACGCTCGGCGGCAGCCTCCGCCGCCTGGCCCGCTTCGGCGGCCCGTGCGGACAGGTCTTCTGCCTCCAGCCGCAACCCGGCGACATCGCCGGCCGCGTCGGCTGAACGGCCGTTCGCCCGCCGTTCGGCGGCGAGCGCGCGAGCGTCGGCCTGCGACACCGCGCCGCGAAGCTCAGACTCGCGCGCGGCGATGGCACGCAACTCTTCGGCCAGGCGGCCGGTGCGCTCGGCGAGCGGTGACTCGAGCCGTCCCGCCGCGGCCGCGGCAACCCTCAGGGTCTCATCAAGCCTTTCCGCGCCCTCGACGATGCGGGCGAGCCGGGCGGAGTCGACTCGACGAAGGGTGCGCAGGTGAGCGACGGGCGCGAAGCGCTCCGTGGCCGCTCGAGCCTGTTCCGCCGCCTGCTCGGTGCGGGCTGCGGCGCCGCTCGCCCGCGACGCGAGCTCCTCGACCTCCCCGCGCAGCTCACGGCGGCGCGCGTCGAGTTCGAGCAGGACCGCCTCGGCCGTCTCGCCGGCGAACAACAACTCGCCACGCCCGGGGTCCCAGCCGATCCCGTCCGCGGTGACGGCAGGCACCCTCGACGCGAGGAGCTCCGCGCGCGGGAGCACCGGCACGTTCACGAGGTCTCGTGGATCCTGGCCGACGAGCACGAGCACCGAGCCGAGACCCGACGATTTCGCCTTCTCCACCAGCTCGAGGCCGCGGGCGGGGCTCGCGGCCAGCACGGCCGAGGCGCGGTGACCGAGCGCGGCGGCCGTCGAGCGCTCGGCGCCTGCCTCGACCTCCAGGAGCTGCAGCGCAAGCTGCTCGCCTTCCTCCGCGAGCGCACGCGCCGCCGGTGGCAGTCCCTCGCGCTCGGCCAGCGACTGCTCGAGCGCTGCCAGGCGCTCGCGCGCCAGCTGAACGCGCGCGTCGAGGTCGTCCTGTTCGCGCACGGCCGTGCGCGCGGCGGCATCCGCCTCGTCGGCCACACGGCCGAGCTCGGCCGGCGACGGGCCTGCCGGAACGCGGCGCGCTTCGTCGAGCTCTGTGCGCGCCTCGGCGAGCAGTCGCTGCGCCGATTCGTGCCGGACGCCAAGGCGTTG